>NZ_JBBMFD010000005.1:0-138304 GCF_040096205.1 Solibaculum intestinale
CGATCTCTCGCCACGAGGGCGAGCATCACCACCATACTGCACAGCGCCCGCATGAGCTTTGTTGCAGTATTCGCCATGTTAGGTTCTCCTTTTTAGGCTTCTTTGGATCTGCGCTTTCTGGTAACCAGGGTTACTCCCATCATACCCGCAGCGGCCAGAGCGAGCAGGGCGATGGCTCCCATATTGGAAGCGCTGCCGGTCTGCGGACTGGTGATGCTGTTCTGGTTTGCGTTCCCCACGGCCCCACTGTTTTCCGCATCGGTGATGGCGCTGCCCTTTTCGACCAAGGCATAGTTTCCAGCAGATTTCGTGTTGACGGTATAGTAGCCGTTCTCTACCATACCCTTTACCAGGATCTTGTTTGCATCCGCCATACGGTATACCGCTACATTCGCGGAATCATAACCCGCTGTGATCGGGAAGCGGATGCTCACCGTACCGTTGGGGGCTATTTCCTTGCCTTTTGCATCGAAGAACTTGACATCATAGAGTTTAAATTTCTTGCCCACATCGCTGAGGGAAGCAACGGTGCTGTCATAGTCCGCCCCCTTCGTGATTTCCAAAACGACAATCTGTACGCCTTGCGCAAACACGCCTTTGTCTGCATGGACCTTCACGCCGGTTGCATCGTCGGTGTAATCCACCGCAGGAGACGGTTCGGTCGGCTTTTCAGGTTCAAAATCTTCTTCACTGGCCGTTTTCAAGCTGGACCAGTCGATTTTCATCAACACATCCTGATCGCCGTTTCCTTCTGCAATCGCTTCCATAATGGGAACAAATACATGAAGAGGAACAAACCCGTCGGTATCGGCAATTGCGGTGGGCACCAATTCAAATCTTACCAAATCCGGATACAAGTTATTTTTATCATTGTATTGGTCGATTACATCTGTTCCGTCAGCATTTTTCTGCGTAGTAAGAACTTCTGACGGAATCCGTTCTCCTTGGGGAAGTCCATTTTCGGCATAGGTATAGCCATCTGCATAGTAGGACAGATCCCTTAAGTATCCAAACTGATTATTGATAGCCAACCCCTTAAAATCCAACTCAATGTAATACTTGCCGTCTTTTACTTCCAATTTTACCGTATGATTTATGGCGTTGTCAGACATGGACTTCTGGCCGCGGTTTGTTTTGTACATATCAACGTACAAGGAATAAATACCGTCTTCGAGGTTGTCTTTATCTAAGGGCTCGTCTGATTTTTCTTCCAAAGCATCCATTGCATTTGCCAGGGCGGTAATCTGATCGGCTACATCTTGCTCGGAAGCAGCCGGATTGTTGTATACAGTTTCAGCTTCTTCAATTGCCTTCTGTAAAGTGTTGTAGGTAGTGTCCGTGTAATTGTCCTTTTCAATTGCTTTTGCTTCATCGATTATATCTTTCAAAGCTTGTTTATCAACCGTCGGCTTTGCATCCTCCAGGCTGTCTAAAACCTGATTCAATACAGCAATTTGGGCATTTACAGCATCCTGAGAAGCCTCTGGGTTATTGTATACGCCTTCCGCCTCTGCAATCGCATTTTCGAGTTTTGTTCTGGAGGCATCTGTCAAATCTCTGTCCAAAGCTGCTTTGGCCTGGTTAATGGTTTCCAGCAGTACGGATTTATTTACTTCATCGCTTGGGTTTAAGCCGTCCAAGGCTTCTTTTAACTTAGTATAGTTCTCTTTGTTGTACTCTCCAGAAGCATAAACGTCATTATACACTGCTTCCAAAGCCGCGATTTTATCTGCATCGTATAACGCGCGCTGCGCTTTGCTGCAGAGGATATCAGCAATTTCATCCATGGTACTCTCGCACATTGCGGAGTAAGTGCTGTCCGGTGAAGATTGATACAAAGCGTTTAACGCATCGTAAGCGGCGTCTACTTCATAGATGGTGGCGTTGGGATTTCTTTTCACCTTTTTTGCCTGGGCAAGAGCTTCTTCCAAGGCAGCAAACCACTCGTCGGTATAGTCAACGTCAGAAAGATCCTGGTCCATTAACTCAATCAGCTGATTGAGTTCCGATTTGTCAACATCCAGTTCACCGACTCTTTTGGCATTTTCGTAATCAACCTGGACATAGGCTTCATCACTGCCGACATAGTTTCCATTCTTGTCGTAGATATAGTAGCTGAACTTCACGCTTTCCTTGTCGGATTGTTCCGGATAATCTACATAGAACCTTTTTGTGATGGTGGCGGTTCCTCCGTCTTCTGTCTGAACTTCTTCAGTTAAATCTGACATACTGGTAACATCGCCAAGAGTATTGGAGATTCTGAACCAATTGTCAGCCAAAGGATTCTGGGCGTTTTGGTTTACATCTATAAACAGTTTCGGAAGCTGATAGTAAATCTCAAGGGAAGCGCCTTCAAGTCTGCCATTCTCAGCACCGGTGTAAGCGTCCAATTTATCTGTTTTTACAAAATTGCCGTCTTCCGTCTTGTCATAGAACTGGAGGCCCACTTCATATTTGCCGTCCTCTTCGATGACAACGCGCAATTTCTGCATGTTGTCTAATACGTTCTTTGCCTGTAAATAGTATTCACGGCACTTGATTTCATCTTTTTTATAAATGCTGCTCATTTTTGATGAAATGAAACAGCTTTCTGCATTACGGTAGACCTCTGAAGTATACTCATCCTGATTCAGAGCCTGAAACTGTTCATATAAATCCTGGTACAGCTTGGAATATGGTTGTGCATTATTCGTGCGCGTCATCGTGGTAATGATTTCGTCAAGTTCTTTTGACAGATCATATACGTCCTGATCTGTACAATACTCTGTATCAATAAATGCTAAAATTTCCTCAATTTTACTCTGCAAAGCCTTCCAGCTTTCATCCGTAAAATCGCCCTGGTCTTGTTTTGCATAGTTGGAGGCGACGTTTTTGAGGTTGCTTTTTCGTTCATAATAAGTCCTCGAATCATAGGAAGAAGAGAAATGGGCATTGATCCAATAAAAATCATCGTCCGTAGAAGATTCCTTTGTCAGCAGCATTTTAGCGTCGAACAGGTTTCTTTCATAAATTTTTTCATAATCATCTGTATAGATGATTTCGCTGGTTTGATTGCTGAACTGCTCCACATAAAATGCAGCCAGCTCTTTGCCCTCCAATTTTCTCGCTTTGGTAAAATCGAAACCAAGACGAACGCCTGTTTCTGCATAACCCATTGCATCAACCACCGTGCACAGCCAGACAACTGGGTCGGGAGAAGAAAGCGGGAAGCTGATCTGGGATGGATAAATACCGTCATAAAAGCTTTCTACGCTTACATCATGGCGATTGTTGTCCTTACCATGAATCCAATCGTCATAATCTTCCTTATTTTCGTAATAGTACATTTTTGTTAAATGGCCGATACCGCCGTTGTATGCCATTTCGTGGAACTGTACCTTTGCAGTCAATTCGCCATCGGGACTCAGCATGATATAAGCCGTATGACTTAAAGCATCGTTGCCCATTGAGTAAGTGTCCTCTACATCGGCATTATATAAATATGCCGGTACTTCCAAGACTGCATAGTAATAGTCCTCTTGGTATGCTTCTTTATTCAGCGGTTCTGTTGGAATCTTTGCAGGCGGGAGAGCCTCCGCATCCTCCGCAGACACATTTGCAATTCCCAGGCTCATCACCATCATCATAGCTAGCAGCAGCGCCAGGCTCCGCTTAAGCCACGACTGTTTTGTCGTTGTCATTGTAAAAACCTCCGTTTCTCATGTTCCCCTCGGTTGGGGAGGACGACAACTTGGTTAGTGAAAACTAACTATCAAGGAAATGAAGATTGCCGTTTTACGGCGAACGGTCTATTTGGATCATGTGTTCCTCCTTCTGTTTCAATCTGGTCAGTGGACTGAGCTGCTCGCTCACTCACCCTGATATCTATGGACACGCTTTGCATTGATCTCGATGCCTGCCGTTTGCAAGTTAGTAAAAACTAACCAAGTCTCGAAAAAATGGCCCCTTACGGAGCATCTTTGAAGTGGTTATTGATTATGATGGGCTTTTATTTCGTTATGGAAAACACATTCCAATAAAACAATGAAAGTCTTCCGCTATTTCGAAGAAATTGGCTGTTTTCTATATTTCGCCCTTCGAGATTTTGCCTTTATATTGCCCTTAGAGGCGTCTTTGAGCTATTAAAAATTTACACAGGCCTGGCGGCAAACGTCAAAACCTTACGCGGATTTGATCTGCATTTATCTTTGAGAATTCCGCAATTTCCCTAAAGCATCCTCAGTATACCGATTTGCCTTTTTCCTGTCAATCAATTTTTTGTACCAAACCTGGGCCAAACAGTCTTTTCTGACCTCAAAAAACGCTGTCAGCCCCTATCAATCCCCAAAATCAAATTGTACCAACTATGGTTCAAAAAAATTTCAATTCGCCGTTGACAGCTCTGTTTTCAATGGATAAACAAGGCGAAAACCGCCATGCTCTCCGGCATATGGAAGTCCCCCACGCTGCACTGCATTTTCAGGCAGACGCTGCCGTGGAGCAAGGTATCCCGGCCTTTCCCCATGGAAATAAAGTCCAGCGCCGTTATCGGGAAGTACACATATCGTCCGTCGATCCCACCGTCTCGAAACTCCCCGTCACGGAGGTACTGCAGCTTGTTGACCCGGCCCTCCATCTTTTTTCCACTGGACATGGATTCGGCGGACACTGTTTTCGCCGTCAGATATATCAGCCCTTCGTGATTTTTTACGATCAGCTCACAGGGATTCTCAAACCCACGATTTGCCATGGAGAGGTTGTTGCTGTTTTTGATTTGCTCCCGGTAGATGATAAACGGGAAGTAGTAACTGCCGTCCTTCAGGTGGTCGCATATCTCGCGCCCGCTGAAATTGCGGCGTCCCGCAAAAATCTCTTTCAGGTGCATTCGGCTCTCCTGCTCGGCCAGCCGCTCCATGAATTCGTCGGAAAAACCTGCCGCCAGCGCCCGCAGTACGTTTTCCTTGATTTGAGCGGGTGGGATATCCTGATATTGCATGTACTGCTCCAGAAAGTTCCGCTTGTGCAGAAGCTCCTGCGCTACGCTTTGCCCCGCAGCGGTCAGCGCCGATTTTCGCGCTTCCACACGCTCCATCAGCGCCAACTCGTCCAGGCTGTCGAGCACATGGGTCAGCGTGGACTTTGGTTTATTCAGATATCGGGCGGCCTCGGTCACCGTCCGCTTTTTTGGCTCCGCCTCCAGGAAGTACAGCAAAAGCTGGATCTGGATGCCGGAAAGATTTTCGGACATAAAAAATCCCTTCTTCCTGTTTTTAACACACAAAAACCAAGCCTGTCCGCTTTTCCATGCGCACCGGCTCCATTTTACATACACACTTTCAGGCTGTAGGGAAATTTTAGTTAGCCATGGCTAACTAAAATGAATATATCACACCTTGCGGTGGTTGTCAAGTATTTCCGGTTATGGTTTCCTTTCCAGCCCTGCATGCTACCGCATTCCCTCCTCCTGATTTTCGCGCTAACAGACAGAGTCGGTGCTTGGATTTGTCATGATCCACGGCTGCTTTACGAAGACCGGCTTCTTGAAGGAAAGGGACGGACCGGTGTTTGTCGTTGATACGCAGGTCATCGATGATGCCCAGCTATTTTTTGTCGCCTTTGTCTGTGCCGTTCAATTCGTTTACAATAAGGAAAGCACAGTCCGGTTTCAAGACATGGAGGCTTCACGGAAGCTTGTAGCCGGGACCGGTCAGAAATACACGGTCTTAGAAGCCGCCGTGTCAAAGGGGAGTACCATGTCGCAAGACCGAACATCATCCGCAGATTCCGGTTGTCTAGGCCGTCCAGCATCTCCTTCGTTTCCTTGCCCCTGAGTTCGGAAACATACTTATGGGCTTCCCCCAAGATAGAGAAACTCGCTGCACAGGCCTACCGGCGATTCCCGCCGCTCTTTAAACAACGCCTTGATCTGGTCCATACTTTGGGCGATACCGCTGCAAAAGATGTTCCTGCTTCTCGTGGTCAAAACCAGGATAGGAAGCAGCCTATGGGTAGCGCGATATTGAAAGCCTCGTCAATAAGCGGGTAGGCCGGAGCCGCCAGCCGACCTTTGTATTTCCGGTCGGCTACAAGGTACGGTATTTGGATCAGCTGCCTGTAAAGCATGCCGACGAGGTAAGTTGGGAGTTTTGCCGCTGTCCGGAATACAGCAGAACAGGGCCGCCTTTCGCCCGCTCGTTTCCTCCAGATGGAGATCATCGGTATAGGGCGGACGATCTGCGGTAGGCTGAAAGCTGACATTCTAACACTTGATCCGCAGGAAATGCTTCTAAAGTATCTCGCCCAAACCTACTCAATGATTTTACAATAACCATATTGAACCTTTGTAATGTTCCATCTCGAATCATCTTCACATATCCTGGATGATTTTAATTCGAATTCCAGAACCTATATCAAAGCAATCCCTTATGAACGTCCAATTTGTATTTTCCCTCAGATAAAATATAACAAAAAGCTGCCTTTCGATTTCTTGAAAAGTAGCTTCTAACTTGGAAAGTAGAACGATTTAAAAGAAAAGAGTCTGAACGCGAATTGCGTCCAGACTCAGTCTGGTGGGGAGAGATGGATTCGAACCATCGAAGTCACTGACAACAGATTTACAGTCTGCCCCCTTTGGCCACTCGGGAATCTCCCCATATTCAGTTGTTTCGCACGCCTGGTTTTGGAAAGCAGGTGGAGCTGGTGGACGGACTTGAACCCCCGACCTGCTGATTACAAATCAGCTGCTCTACCAACTGAGCTACACCAGCACAATGGCGACGTGTCATAATATAGCATAACAAACGCGCCCTTGTCAACACCTTTTGATAAAATTATGCAGTTTTTGTCTTTGTTTTTTTCGCGCGCAGATTATTCCTTTTGCGCGGCAGGCTCGGGTTCCTCCTTGCGGATTTTTCCCCGTCCATCCTTGATGATTTTCACATCCTTACGGGAATATGCGCGGGGCAATGCTTCCCGCTGCTGGTCCAGACGCACCTTCAGCTGGCCGGTGAGAAGGCTGACCTCCTCCACCATCCCCCTGCCTTCCGGCGTGGCGACAATAGCGCCTACCCGGGGTGTAATGCGCAGCAGGTCGTCGTAGGCGTTCTGCTCGTACTTTAGGCAGCACATCAGCCGCCCGCAGGTCCCCGAAATTTTCACCGGATTGAGGCTCAACCCCTGCTCCTTGGCCATCTTGATGGATACCGGCTGAAACTCTCCCAAAAAGGAGGAGCAGCAGAAAGGCCGCCCGCAGATACCCATGCCGCCGAGCATTTTCGACTCGTCGCGTACGCCGATCTGGCGCAACTCAATGCGGGTGCGGAAAACCGAAGCCAAATCCTTTACCAGCTCCCGGAAGTCCACCCGGCCGTCCGCGGTAAAATAGAACAGAATTTTCGAATTGTCAAAGGTGTATTCCACGTCGATGAGCTTCATGCCCAGCTTGTGGTCTGCGATTTTTTTCAGGCAGATGCGAAACGCTTCCTTTTCCTTGCGGGAATTCTCCGCCACCCGTTTCAGGTCCTCCTCCGTGGCGGCCCGCATCACGGGCTTTAAGGGCTTGACGATGGTGGAGTCGTCCACCTCCCGGTTGGGCATGGCGACTTCGCCGCACTCGACTCCCCGGGCGGTTTCCACAATCACCCGCTGGGACAGGGAAAACGTTTCCCCGTTGGGATCGAAATAATAAATCTTGCCGACGGTTTTGAACCGGACACCGATCACTTCAGCCATTTGTTCCTCCAGACTGTTTATCCATCGCGTTTGCAAAAAAACGCGCACTTGAAAGCGAAAAAACCGCCCTTTTTGGGCCGCGTCTTATTATACCGGATTCCTCCGCTTTTTACAAGGAGGATTTTGCCGGAAAACAAAGGCTATCCCCGCAGACGGGCGCACAACAGAGTGATGAGCAGGATCTGGTTTATATTCCCGTCAAGCAGGCGCATCAGTTCTTCCACTTTGCCGATCAAAGAGAGAAGACGCTCGCTGGTCAGCGTCTGGGCCAGCACCGCCGCAGCCGCCGGGTCTGGGGAGATGGGCTTGCCGCCCCCCAGGCGGGCCGACAGCCCGTCCCGCAAAAGCAGCAGCAACTCTGACAGGGTGGCCCTGGTCAGGGGCTTGTCCCGTTCCAATTTGCCCGTGAGCTTTAATAGAGGAAGTTCTGCCGGGGCGCAGAGGGCCCGGGCCATTTTTCCCGCAAGCTCTGCTGCTTCGGAAAGCTTCCCGTCCTCCAACGCTTCCATTGCCCGGCCGATCACGCCGCCGCACAGGCTTGCCGCCCGGCAAAGCTCCTCTTCCGGCCGGTCAGGGAAGGCGGCACGCAGGGCCGCAACCGTTTCCTCCTCACTCACTGGGGACAACGCAATGGTTACGCATCGGGAAAGAATGGTGGGCAGCATGGATTCCCGGCTTTCGGCAGTCAGCAGAAAGACCGCGTAGGAAGGCGGCTCCTCCAGAATCTTTAAAAGAGCGTTTTGCGCCTGTACGGTCATCGTCTGGGCGTTCTCCAGAAGATACATTTTGTATTTCCCCTCGTTCGGGGTAATGAACACGTCCGCCTTGATGGCGCGGATCACGTCTAAGTGAAAAGACCGGGCTCCGCCGTCCGACCCGTATTCCCGGATATCCGGGTGAATACCGGTCAGGGACTTGCGGCAGGCGGCGCATTCCCCGCAAGGGACCTCACCGGCCCCTTTGCACTGATAGGCAGCGGCAATCAAGCGCGCCAAGGTGCGCCGCCCGCAGCCGGCCGGGCCGGTGAGCAGATAAGCATGGGGCAGCCTTCCAGACTCAAACACCCGGGAAAGCTGCTCCTTTGCCGCTTCATTTCCAAGAAAGGTCCCAAATTTCATAAAACGTCCTTACAGCTTGATAAACTGGTCTACATTAACTACGAACACCGTAGCACCGCCAACCGTAACCTCCACCGGATAGGAGGCGTATACTTCCATGCCGTAGGCGGAACTGGCCGGGGCGATCTGTGTGCGTTTCTTGCAGCATTTCGAGATGATATCCAGCACATCGTCTACCTTTTCGTCGTCCACGCCCACGAGCAGAGTGGTGTTGCCCGCCCGCAGGAAGCCGCCGGTGGTAGCGAGCTTGGTGGCCGAGTAACCCGAGGTAGTCAGAGTAGAGGAGAGCATGGAACTGTCGTCGTTGTTGACGACTGCAAGAATCAACTTCATAGAGGGTACCCCCTTTAATAGGTCATGGAACCGCCCGGCTTTGTACATTGTGTTTCAAAAGGGGCGGATATCCTCTTTCTATTTTATCACTTTGATCTCACAAATGCCATAGCTTTTGAGAATTTTCGCCGCCTCTTGGTCGATGATTTCCCCCGGCGCCACCACCGGCACGCCAGGCGGGCAGGGGCAAGAGGCCTCCGCCGCAATCCGTCCGACGCTGTCGTCGATTGCGATGCGTTCCCCCGGAGCCAACAGCGCCTGCCTGGGCGAGGCGGCTACCTTAGGCAGCGCCGTCACCGTTCCGGCCTTCGGCAGGGGCGTGCGGCACCCTGGCAGGGCGGACAGGGCGTTTTTCAGCCGCACGTAGTCTTTTTCCGGGTTAAACGGGGACGGAATGAGAACCACATGCAGCCCGTCGGCGTATTCCGGCTCCACCCCCTGCTGGCGCAGAAGTTCCGCCGCCGTATGTCCGGTAAGCCCCAACGGGCCGGTGCCGATGGTGATGCGTACCGGGTCCCATTCCCCCTGGGGCAGTGTCATCCCCAGAGCCAGCGCGTGCCGGCGTACGTCCTCCACCTGCTCCTTGAGCCTCGAAAAGGCTGCGGTGCCTTCCTCCTCAAGCCAGGCCCGGCAAAGGTCCAAAGACACCATGATGGGATAGGAAGGGCTTGTGGAGCCGAACAGGGCCATGGCGGAGGGGGCCTCCGCGCAATAGGCATCCTCGGCAATGTGCAGCCAGGCGCCGCCGGTCATCACCGGCAGGGTCTTGTGGGCAGAATCGCAGGTGATGGAGGCGCCGCGCTCCAAAGGATGGGCGCCAGGCGCTGCGAATTTCAGGTGGGCGCCGTGGGCGTTGTCTACCAGGAGCGGCACCCCGTGGGCCCGGCAAACCGCGGAAATGCCCTTTAGGTCGCACAGCACCCCATAATAATCGGGCGTAGTTACATAAACCGCGCAGGCGTCCGGGTTCTCGGTCAGGGCGGCCTCGATGTCCTGCGGGTAAATCCGGCCGGGAAGGCCGTCCCCCGCGTCGGGCCTGGGAAGGACCCATACAGGCGTAATGTCCAAAAGAGCCATGGCGTTAACCGCCGAGCGGTGGATGGTGCGTCCGGCTACGATCTTTCCCCCCTGAGGAACCGCCAGGCGCAGCATGGTCTGGATGCAAAGAGAACAGCCGCCAGCGGAAAACAAGGTGCGTTTGGTTTTGTACAGAGCACTCGCCCGCTCCATGGCTTCCGCGATAGGGCCGGCGGCCTCGTAAAGGCTGTCGGTATCGGGAATTTCCGTGGTATCCAGCCGCAAAAGGTCGCCCATCCGATCAAGGGGAGAGGCGATTCCCTTGTGGCCGGGCATGTGCATGGGGACGCGGCCCAGGGCAAGATGCTGTTCGAGTGCGTTTAACAAAGGAGAAGCGGACATATTCATTCCTCCATCGGCGTGATCAAAAAAGAAGGCGTTCTTTCTCATTATATGAAAAAGAAACGGTTTTGTGTCAAAAACGCCCGGTTTTTACCGCTTCCCCACCGGGCAGTTGGCCATGCAGATGCCGCATACCGCACCGCGGCCGATGTGCTGGTAGGTTTTCATGTGTTTCGAGCACTTGTCCGGGTCGTAATAGGACTCCCGGTCCATGCCGGGACGGAAGGAAACTCCCGCAATAGCCCCTGCCGGGCAGCAGTCCTGGCAGACGGTGCAGGCCCCGCAGCCGGGATAAACGGGCGGCTCGGTTACCGGAAGGGGACAGTCGGTCAGCACGGTGGCAAGCCGCACCCGGGGCCCCCACTGAGGGGTAATAAGCAAGGCGGACTTGCCGATCCACCCCAGCCCCGCCGCCACCGCTGCGGTCTTGTGGGGAAAGAGGCCCCGGTATTCCTCTCGCGGCGGGATGGACTGGGAGGCGGCGATGGGCATCGCTTGATAACCAGTCCGTTCCAGCCGCGCCGCCGCCCGCAGCGTCCAAGAGTCTAAAAAGGCGTTGGCGGCCCGGTAATGCTGGAAATAAGGATAGGTGGGCCCGTCTGCGACCGGGGCTACAATTGGGGACGAGAGGGCAAACACCAGCGTGATTCCGTAGGGAAGATGGGCCAGAGATGAGGGCAGCCGCCCGTCCAGCCGGGAGAATCCCACCGCCGCCATCCCGTCCTCTTCCATTTGCCGGACAAGTCCATCCAAGTCGAACATGGTCAAAGCCTCCTGATCCTATCCATATTCATAAGGCACAGCAAGAAAATCGACCGAGCAAGGAAAAACCGCCGCCGGACTGCACCGCTCCCGTTTCGCGGCTGCGCTGCCTCTAGGCAAAAAGCCGGCCTAGGTATAGCAAGCTGCCCGGGCGCATATAGAAGGGAGAAATCGAACCGCTTTTCTTCTGCCGGATTCTCATGTGTGCATAATATGTGGTATTATACAATATTTTTTGGGTTCTGGGGAGGTTTTGTTGCAATCAAGAGGGAGGGATGGTAAAATATTTGGGTATTGGATAAGAAATTTGCCGCGTTCTTTTCTCTGGAGCGGCACATGGGCAGGAGGCAGCTTTTGAAAGCACGCAAGCTTTGGCGGATGGCCGATCTGGCGCTGGTTGCGGTGGTGCTTGCCGCTGCAGTGATCACGGCGGTCCTCCTTTGGGTTCCCACCGGCGGCGACGCGGTGGCGGTCATTGCGGTAGGCGGGGAAGAGGTAGGCCGCGTGAGGCTCAGTGGTGTGACCGCAGGGTATGACCTGCCGCTTCACACCGACCCGCAGGTGATCCTTCGGGTGGAGCCCGGGCGCGTCTGCTTCCAAGAAGCCGGGTGCCCCGACCAAGTCTGTGTCAACACCGGGTGGCTGACCTCCCCCGGCCAGACGGCGGTCTGTCTGCCCGCCCGCGCCTCGGTGCGTATCCAGGGGGCTGGCGGGGTGGACGCGGTGGTCCGATGACAAGGCGGAGGTGCAAGCGAGTGGAAAGGAAAAGCCGGGCCAAACAGGTGGCGCTGCTTGGAATGCTTGGAGCGGTGGCCATCGTGCTGTCCTGGCTGGAAGGGATGCTCGGCCCGGTGCCCGGGCTTCCGCCGGGTGCCAAGCTGGGGCTTTCCAACGTGGCGACCATGCTGGCGGCTTCCACCATGGGACCCGGCAGCGCTATGGCCATTGCGCTTTTAAAGGGCCTCTTCGCGGGTTTGACCCGGGGCCTTACCGCAGGGCTCATGAGCCTTTCCGGCGGCCTTCTCAGCACAGGCGTGGTCTGCCTTCTCCTTTGGTGGAAAAGGTGCCCGCTGGGTTATATCGGCATTGGGATTGCGGGAGCGGTCTGTCACAACTTGGGGCAGCTTATGGTTTCCTTTTTGCTGACAAACGCCGCCGTCTTTGCCTACCTGCCTTTTTTGCTGCTGTTCGCTTTGCCGGCAGGAGCGGTCACCGGGCTTACCTTGTATATTTTACTGCCGGCCTTCTCCCGGCTTCGGGGAGAAAGGTAACGTTTGGTTATCCTTATGGTATAATGGGAACGAAATTATACCGGACAAGATAGATGATGGAGGAAACACAATGGAAAACAAAACCCTCAGGCGGTTCTTTTCCTTTGGGACGTCCCGGCCGCACGGCGGCGCGTCGGTGCCCCACCGGAAGAACACCGCGGACAGCGAGTCGGTGGTCATGCCGCCGCCCGAACGGGTGATCATTGCCATGCAGCAGCACATCGGCGCGCCCTGCGAGCCGACGGTGAAGCCGGGCGACCCGGTGGCGGTGGGCCAGGTGGTGGGGGACACGAAGGCGTTCGTATCCGCGCCCATCCATGCCAGCGTCTCGGGTACCGTTCAGGCAATCACCGAAATCCAGCTGCCCGGCGGGCAGAAAACCAAGGCGGTGGTCATCGAGAGCGACGGGGAGCAGCGGGTGCACGAAAGCGTACAGCCCCCGGTCATTCAATCCAGGGAGGACTTTGCGGCGGCGGTGCGCGCGTCGGGGCTTGTGGGCCTGGGCGGCGCGGGATTTCCGGCCCATGTGAAGTTAAATCCCCCCAAGGACGCGAAGATCGATACGCTGATTGTCAACGGCGCCGAGTGCGAGCCTTACATCACCGCCGACTACCGGGAGATTATGGAGAACAGCTGGGACATTATGTCGGGCGTTTATGCGGTCAAGGACCTTTTGGGCGTGGAAAACGTCATCATCGCCATTGAGAACAACAAGCCCGACGGCATCAAGGTTCTCAGCTCCATCGCCAATAACTCCAACGACCCCGATAACCAGGTGAACATCAAGGCCCTGCCCTCCCGGTACCCCCAGGGGGCGGAGAAGGTGCTCATCCAGGCAACCACCGGGCGGGTGGTTCCCACCGGCAAGCTTCCCAGCGACGTGGGCGTGGTGGTGATGAACATCACTTCCATCGCCTTTTTGTCCCGGTATATGAAAACCGGGATGCCTCTTACCACCAAGCGGCTGACCATCGACGGGTCCGCTATCTGGTCGCCGAAAAACGTGATCGTTCCCATCGGAACCCCCATCAAGGATGTCATCGCGTTTGCCGGGGGCTATAAGGAAGACCCCAGGAAAATCATCATGGGCGGCCCGATGATGGGCCTTGCCATGGTGGACGATTCCCTTCCGGTTTTGAAGCAGAACAACGCCATTTTAGCCTTCGACGAAAAGGAAGCCAAGCTTATGGAGCCGCTGCCCTGCATCCGGTGCGGCAAATGCGTGCAGGCATGTCCCATGAAGCTGATGCCCACCTCCATCGAGCGGCTCTATAAGGCAAAGGACGTGGAGGGCTTGCAGAAGGCGGGCGCCATGACCTGCATGGAATGCGGCTGCTGCGCGTTCGTATGTCCCGCGGGGCGGCGGCTGGTGCAGTCCATGCGTCTGTCCAAGGCCCTGATCAAAAACGCACCGAAGAAGGAGGCGAAGGGATAATGGAAAAGCTGTTTGTATCCTCGTCCCCCCATCTGCGCAGCGGGACGGGCGTGCGCTCCATCATGCTCGACGTGATCATCGCCCTGACCCCCGCCTTGATTGCCTCAGTGATCCTGTTTGGCCTGCGGGCCCTGCTGGTGACGGCGGTGTCGGTTGCCGCGGCAGTGCTGGCGGAATACATTTCCCGGAAACTCATGAAGCGCCCCAATTCCATCGGGGATTTGAGCGCCGTGGTCACCGGTATGCTGTTGGCCTTTAACCTGCCCGTGTCCATCCCCCTGTGGATCGCCGCGCTGGGCTCGGCCATCGCCATCGTGGTGGTCAAGCAGTTCTTCGGCGGCATCGGGCAGAACTTTGTCAATCCCGCCCTGGCCGGGCGCATCATCCTGATGGTGTCCTTTCCGGCACAGATGACCAAGTGGACCATGCCGCTGACCTCCTTTAGCGGGGTGGACGCGGTGACCACCGCTACCCCTCTGGGAATCCTCAGCGAGGGCGGGGAGCAGGCCATGCCCCCTCTTCTCGACTTGTTCTTCGGCGTGCGGGGCGGCTGCCTGGGAGAAACCTGCGGGGTGGCGCTTTTGCTGGGCGGGGTGTACTTGGTGGCCCGCAAGGTGATTAACCCCATTATCCCCATCTGTTATGTAGGCACGGCGGCGCTGTTGTCCCTGGCCTTCGGGCTGGACCCGCTGGTACAGATCCTGTCCGGCGGTCTGCTTTTGGGTGCCATTTTCATGGCGACCGATTATGCCACCTCTCCCTTGACCAATTGGGGCAAAGTGATCTTCGGCATCGGCTGCGGCGTACTTACCATGATCATCCGCCAGTTCGGCAGCCTGCCGGAAGGTGTGTCCTTCTCCATTGTGCTGATGAATATCCTGGTACCCTATATTGACCGGCTGACCCGTCCGGTTCCGTTTGGAGAGGAGGGAGCGCGGCAATGATAAAAAAGATCATAGGCCCGGCCGCCGCGCTGACCATTATCTGCGTGGTGGTGACGGCGCTGCTGGCAGGCACGAACTATATCACCAAAGACATTGTGGCAGAAAGAGCCGCCGCCACGGCGGAGGCTTCCCGCAAGCAGGTGCTCCCGGCGGCCGCTTCCTTTGAGGAGGTGACCATCGCCGAAGAGGAGAACGGCATGTATGCCGGGCTTGATGCGGCGGGCGAGGTGGTCGGCTACGTGTTCGAAACCTCCGGCAAGGGCTATGGCGGTGCGGTCAACGTGATGACCGGCATGACCAAGGACGGGGAAATCACCGCTGTGACGCTGGTTTCCCACAGCGAAACCCCAGGCTTGGGCGCTAAGGCGGGCAACGACGCTTTTATCTCCCAGTACCAGGGCGCTGCTCCGGAAGGCGGCTTTGCGGTGACCAAGAATGCACCCACCGCCGACAATCAGGTGCAGGCGGTCACCGGGGCCACCATTACCTCCAAGGCGGTCACCACCGCGGTCAACGAAGCCATCGAGCTCTATGAAACCTATGGGAAAGGAGGCGGTGCGTAATGGCAAAGGGCAAGCTTCTTTCTACCTTTACCAAGGGCATTGTGAAGGAAAACCCGGTGCTTCGCCTGGTGCTGGGCACCTGCCCGACCCTGGCGGTCACCACCATGGCAGAAAACGGCCTGTGGATGGGGATGGCGGCCACCCTCGTCCTTTTGGGGTCCAACGTGGTCATTTCCCTTACCCGCAAGGTCATTCCCGATAAGGTGCGCATTCCGGCCTTTATTACCATCATCGCCGGCTTTGTCACTCTGGTACAGATGCTGGTAAAGGCGTATGCCCCCGAGGTCAACGATAAGCTGGGCATTTTCCTGCCCCTGATCGTGGTCAACTGCATCATCCTGGCCCGGGCGGAAATGTTCGCCAGCAAAAACAAGGTGCTTCCCAGCATTTTAGATGCGCTGGGTATGGGAATCGGTTTTACCGCGGCCTTGGTGCTCATGGGTTCCATCCGGGAGCTTTTGGGCAGCGGCAGCCTCTTCGGCGTTCCCATCACCAGCAATTTCATTGATCCCATGATCGTCATGATTCTCCCGGCCGGCGGCTTCTTCGTGTTCGCTATCCTCATCGTGCTGGCCAACAAGCTCTCCGGCGACGGCAAAAAAGCGGTTCTCGGCTGCGCCGGATGCCCCTCCGCGGCCCACTGCCCGAATGCCCAGACGGGTGGCTGTGAGGAAAAGAAGGAGGGTGAGCAGTAATGCAAATGGCCATAACCATCCTGATTTCCGGGATTTTGACCGATAACTTCGTGTTATCCAAGTTTTTAGGGATCTGCCCGTTTTTGGGCGTGTCCAAGAAGACCAACACCGCCGCCGGCATGAGCGCGGCCGTTATCTTCGTCATGCTCATCGCCACTTTGGTGACCTATCCGGTATATGCCTGGCTGCTAGTTCCCAACGGCCTGGACTATCTGCAAACCATCGTGTTCATCCTGGTCATCGCGGCGCTGGTGCAACTGGTGGAAATTGCTCTGCGTAAATTCTTACCGCCGTTATACAATTCGTTGGGTATTTATCTGCCCCTCATTACCACCAACTGCGCGGTGCTGGGCGTGACCATCCTCAATTTCGACAACAACTACAACTACGGCGAGGCCCTCCTCAACGCCTTCGGCGCGGGCGTGGGCTTTCTGCTGGCGATGATTCTTTTTGCAGGCGTGCGGGAGAAGCTGGAGGGGTGCGACATCCCCGAGTCCCTCAAAGGCCTGCCCATCACACTCATTGCCGCGTCGCTGGTATCCATCTCCTTCCTGGGCTTTCAGGGCCTGGCGGAAGGGCTATTCAAGTAGAAAGGAGGCGCTTTTCCTTTGTTTCAAGAGATTTTGTTTCCGGTTATGATTGTCGGGATCATCGGCCTGCTGGCAGGCGTCGGCCTGGCGGTAGCGGCCATCGTCATGGCCGTGCCGGTGGACCGCAAGGCCCAGGCCATCAAAGAGGCGCTTCCTGGGGCCAACTGCGGCGCCTGCGGCTATTCCGGCTGCGAAGGGTACGCCAAGGCCCTGTCGGAAGGCTCGGCCCCGGCGGGGCTCTGTTCCCCGGGCGGCGCGCAGGTAGCCGAAGAGATCGCTTCCATTCTGGGGACCGCTCCGGCCCAGGTGGAGTATAAAACCGCTCTGGTCCGCTGCAACGGCACCATTCAGAACACCGGGGTGAAGATGGAGTACGACGGCCTGAGAAGCTGTGCGGCGGCCAGTATGTTTTACGGAGGCACCGGCAAATGTTCCTACGGCTGCATCGGCTATGGAGACTGCGTGGCGGCCTGTGAGTACGGAGCCATCCAAATTTGCAACGGGGTGGCGGTCATCAACCCGGCCCGGTGCAAAGGCTGCAACAAATGCGTCACCGTCTGTCCCAAGCACATCATCGAGCTGGTCAGCGCCCAGGCAGCGTCGGTGGTGCGCTGCCGCAACCAGGACAAGGGCGGCGAGACCCGCAAGCAATGCTCCGCCGGCTGCATCGGCTGCATGCGGTGCGTGAAGGCGTGTGAATTTGACGCGGTGCATGTGAAAAACTTCCTGGCAACGGTGGACTATGACAAGTGCACCGGCTGCGGCAAATGCAACGAGGTCTGCCCGGTGGGGTGCATCAGCATTCTGAAGGTGCAGGAAATCCAGGAAAATCCCGCAATCGTTTCTTAAAAAAGTCATATGGCAGAAAACCAGCCCGCCGAGATTTCGGCGGGCTGGTTTTCTATTTGCGGTAGAAATCAGTCCCATAAAAACGGATTGTGGACATTTGCTTAATTGCGTTCACATATAATTTCAAAATTATTGCTTTTTCACCAATAAAGTGCTATAATACTGTTAAATTTTAGTTGTTTTAAGTGCTCAACTAAGAAAATCTACGATTTTCGTACGAAAAAGGGGGATTGCCTATGACCATCTATTTGGGGCACCGCGCCGAAGATGGCCGGGAGCAGCTGCTTTTGGACCATTTGACCGGCGTCGCCCGGTACGCGCAGGCCTTCGCCGATTCCTTTGGCGCCGGTGCGCTTGCGTACCAAATCGGCCTTGCCCACGACGCCGGCAAGTATTCGGACAAGTTTCAGCGCCGCATTCGCGGCGCAGCCGTGCAGGTGGATCATTCCACCGCAGGGGCGCAGCTGATGATTGAGCGGAGAAACGCCCCCGCCGCCTACTGCATCGCCGGCCACCACGGAGGACTGCCCGACGGCGGCGGGCAGTATGACCAGGCGCAGCCCACCCTGTCTGCCCGCAAAGAAAAGCCGGTGGAACCTTACGACGGATTTTGGCGGGAGGTGACGCTTGAACCGGCGGCGTTTGCTCCCCCAACCATCTTAGGCAGTGGGGGCTTTACCGCCTCCTTTTGGATTCGAATGCTCTTTTCCTGCCTGGTGGACGCAGACTATCTGGATACCGAGGCCTTTATGCAGGGAAAAAAGCCGCCTAGGGGAGACTACGCTTCCATTGAGGAACTGCTTGCCCGCCTGTACCGATACATGGAAGACAACTTTAAAAACCCAAAAGGTGATCTCAACCGGGAGCGGTGTGCCATTTTGCAGGCCTGCATGGATGCGGGTAGGCAGCAAAGCCCCGGGCTTTTTACCCTGACGGTTCCCACCGGCGGAGGAAAAACCGTATCCTCCCTGGCCTTTGCGCTGGAGCACGCGAAGAGACATCACCTTAAGCGCGTGATCTACGTCATTCCGTTTACCTCGATCATCGACCAAACGGTGAGCGAGTTTGAAAAGATTCTGGGAAAAGGAAACGTGCTGGCCCATCACTCCGGCGTGGAATATGAGGACGGGGAAGGAAACGATTCCGACCAGTCCCGCAAAAAGCTGGCGGCGGAAAACTGGGACATGCCCGTGGTGGTCACCACGGCAGTGCAGTTTTTCGAGTCCCTCTTTTCCAATAAGCCTTCCCGCTGCCGCAGGCTTCATAACATCGCCCAGAGCGTGATCATCTTTGACGAGGCCCAGACCATTCCGCTGCCATACCTAAAACCCTGCGTGCGCGCCATCGCGGAGCTGACCGTCAACTATCGCACGTCCTGCGTGCTGTGTACCGCCACCCAGCCTGCACTGGGCCCCCTGTTTGCCGAAGTTCTGCCCGCGCTTCAAAGCCGGGAGCTGTGCCCGCCGCTCAACTACGATGTATTTCGCCGGGTGCAGTATGCGAACTTGGGCAAGCTTTGCGACGAGGAACTGGCGTCCCGGCTCAACGGGCATACCCAGGTGCTCTGCGTGGTCGGTTTGCGCAAGCATGCACAAACGGTTTTCGCGCTTCTTGAGCAGAAGGGAAGCGTGCACCTATCCACTCTGATGACCCCGCGGCACCGCCGCATCATGCTTCGGCTCATCCGCAGGCGGCTCAAAAGGGGTAGGACCTGCCGGGTGGTTTCCACCAGCCTCATTGAAGCGGGGGTGGACGTGGACTTCCCGGTGGTTTACCGGGCCGAAGCGGGGCTTGACTCGGAAATTCAGGCCGCCGGGCGCTGCAACCGGGAGGGAAGCCGCCCTCTGGAGGAAAGCTTTGTCTATCTTTTTACGCCGGAGGACGCCTATACCGCTCATCTGCCGCACATGCTCCGCCGCCCTATGGAAACCGCCCGGAATGTGGTTCGCGGCTGCAGAGAGCTCGACGCGCCCGAAACCATCGAGCGGTATTTTACCCAGCTTTATCAGCTCAGCGGGCCTCTTCTGGACCAAAAGCAGGTGGTATCCCGGTTCGAGAAGGCCCAGGGAAGTTATCCCTTTGCCACCGTAGCGGGGGACTTTCGCTTGATCGAAACGAATACCCGCGCCGTCATCATTCCCAAAGGGGCGCAATACCGCAAGCTGGAGGAGCGGCTGCGAAGCGGGGAGCGTTCGCGTGGATTGTTTCGCAAGCTGGGAGTCTTTACGGTCAGTGTCTACGAGCGGCAGTTTGAGGCTCTGGCGGGCCGGGGCGCGCTGGAATTTCTCGACGAGCAGGTTGCCATTTTGCGGGACCTGACGCTTTACGACGGAAAGACCGGGCTGAAAATACCGGAAGGGTGCGGGGAAGTGCTGTTTGTCTAAGCACAGGCGGCGATTAAAAAAATTTCGGAGGAAAGACCGGCAATGAAAAAGGAAAGAGGGAATGCCACTGAAAGGAAGGTTGTATTTTGACAGCCGAATGATCCGGCTGCTCTTTTTTGAAACGGAAAAGAAATGGGGGGATATTTTATGAGCAAAGGAATTCAAGTGGAGGTCTGGGGCCCCTATGCTCTGTTTACCCGCCCGGAGCTGAAGGTGGAGCGGGTGAGCTATGACATCATTACGCCCAGCGCGGCGCGGGGGCTAATAGAGGCCATCTACTGGCATCCGGGGCTGCGGTGGTGCATTGACCGCATTCATCTGCTCAGCCCCATCGCGTTTACCAACATCCGCCGCAACGAGGTCAAAAGCAAACTGCTCGTTTCCACCGCGCGCAGCGCGATGATGGGGACCGGTAAACTCCCCGCCCTTTATACCGGGGAGGACATCCAACAGCGCGCGTCTATGGTGCTTACGGATGTGCATTACGTCATCGACGCCCATTTTGTGCTGACGGACAAGGCCGCGCCCTCCGACAACGAGGGCAAATTTATCGACATCGCCCGCCGCCGCCTTTCCAGGGGCCAGTGTTTCCATTCGCCCTGCTTCGGATGCCGGGAGTTTCCCGCCTCCTTCCGGGCATGGGAGGGCGGACCCGTGCCCGCCATCGACGAAACCCGCGACCTGGGGCTGATGCTGTACGACATGGACTATTCTAACCCCAGAGACATTCAGCCCACCTTTTTCCGTGCGAAGCTGGAAAAGGGCGTCCTAGAGGTGGCGGGGCAGGAGGTGCTGCGATGATTCTCCAAGCGCTAACCAAGTATTACGACGCGCTGCTCACACAAGGCGCCATCTCGCCCCCCGGTTGGTGCGACGCGAAGGTTTCCTATGCGCTGCACATTGGGGACAACGGGGAACTGCTGGACGTTTTTTCCCTCAAGCAGCCTTCCCCCGACGGCAAGCGGGAGGTGCCGCAGATTCTCCGGGTGCCCGAGCAGGTGAAAAAGGCTTCGAATATAGCATCCAATTTCTTATGTTGTAATAGTTCTTATTTTCTTGGAATCGACACCAAGGGAAAGCCAGCTCGCACCGCAAAATGCTTTGCAGCGGCCCGCGCCCTGCACGAAGCGGTGCTGGCAGATGCGGATTCGCCTGCCGCCCGGGCCGTCCTGGCCTATTTCGCCCGGTGGGAACCGGATAAGGCCGCATCTCACCCTGCCCTGCAGGAAACCCTTTCCGATATCCTCAAAGGGGCCAACCTAGTCTTTTGGATAAACGGTGGGTACGCCCAGGAGGATCCCGCCGTCCGCGCCGCGTGGGAGGGCCGCCGGGGCGAAGAGGAAGCTCCCTGCGGACGGTGCCTGGTTACCGGGGAAACCGCCCCCATTGCCGTGCTGCACCCTTCCATCAACGGAGTGAAGGGTGCCCGCTCCAGCGGCGCGTCCCTGGTTTCTTTTAATGAATCGGCAGAGGAATCCTACGGCAAGGAGCAGCGGGACAAGACCGGCCAGGGCTTCAATTCACCGGTCAGTAAGCGGGCGGCCTTTGCCTACGGGACGGCCCTCAACCAGCTGCTGCGGGACCGGGAGCATGTACAGGTAGTGGGGGATACCACCATCGTCTACTGGGCCGAGGACGGGGAGCCTCTCTGCCAGGATCTCTTCGGCGCAGGCATGTTCGGCGCGCCCAGCAGCCGGATGACGCAAAACGATTTAAACCGGGCCATCATAGCGCTGGCAAAGGGAAAGCCGGTAAAGGTAAATGATGCCCTGTTAAACCCGGACAACCATTTTTATGTGCTCGGCCTTGCGCCAAGTGCGGCCAGAGTCAGTGTGCGGTTCTTTTATATGGATACCTTTGGCCGCATTCTGACCCATCTGCACGAGCATCACGAGCGGCTGCGCATTGAGCCGGTTGGGCTGTATCCCCCGTCCGTCTGGCAGCTGCTCAGCGCCACCGTCAACCCAAACAGCCGGGATAAAAAAGCCTCCCCGCCCATGGCGGGCGCTATGGTCCGGGCAGTGCTGGCCGGCGGGATGTACCCGGTTTCCCTGTTTGAGAATACCATGATGCGCATTCGCGCCGAGCGGGAGGTGTCCCCCAGGCGCGCGGCGATTCTCAAAGCGTTTTTTCTGCGCAACCAGATGTTTGCCGTCCCAAAGGAGGTTTTAGACGTGAAGTTAAACGAGGAAAGCGCTTATCTGCCTTACGTGCTCGGCCGGCTTTTTGCCGTGCTGGAAAAAATACAGCTGGATGCCAATCCGGGTGTCAACGCGACCATCAAGGACAAGTATTTCAACAGCGCCATGGCGATGCCGGCGGGGATTTTTCCACTTTTGACCAAGCTCTCTCAAAGCCATTTGCGTAAGCTGGAGGAACGCCGCCGCATCTACTATGAAAGAATGATTACCGATCTAAAGGGCCGCATAGGGGAAACCCTGCCCGCCCGCCTGTCTTTGGTCGAGCAGGGCACCTTTGATCTGGGGT
Source organism: Solibaculum intestinale (assembly GCF_040096205.1). Taxonomy (NCBI): domain Bacteria; kingdom Bacillati; phylum Bacillota; class Clostridia; order Eubacteriales; family Oscillospiraceae; genus Solibaculum; species Solibaculum intestinale. The sequence goes on from NZ_JBBMFD010000005.1 coordinate 22,561, forward strand.
ATTACCATCAGGTGCAAAAGCTGTATACAAAGAAACACAAGGAGGAAAAAGAAGATGGCGGAGCCGATTAAAAACCGTTATGAATTTGTGATTCTTTTCGACGTGGAGAACGGCAACCCCAACGGGGACCCCGACGCGGGCAATCTGCCCCGGTTAGACCCGGAAACCGGCTACGGGCTGGTAACCGACGTGTGTTTAAAACGCAAAATCCGCAATTATGTGGAAACCGTCAAAGAAGGGGAGTCCGGCTACCGCATCTATATCAAGAGCGGCGTTCCGCTCAACCGCTCCGACGCCGAGGCGTTTACCGGCCTTGAGATTGATCCCAAGACCATTAAGGAGCTCAAAAAGAAGGACGACCAGCTGGACACAAAGGTCCGGGATTGGATGTGCCGCGAATTTTACGACATCCGTACCTTCGGCGCAGTTATGACCACGTTTATGAAAAACAACCTCAACTGCGGACAGGTGCGCGGCCCTGTGCAATTGAGCTTCGCCCGGTCGGTGGACCCCATCGTTCCCCAGGAAATCACCATCACCCGCGTCGCCATCACCACCGAAAGCGATGCGGAGAACAAGGGCACTGAAATGGGCCGCAAATATATCGTCCCTTACGCCCTCTACCGGTGCGAAGGGTATGTTTCCGCCAACTTAGCCCGCAAGACCACCGGGTTTTCCGAAGAGGACCTGGACCTTCTCTGGCAGGCGATCCTCAACATGTTTGAAAACGACCGCTCCGCCGCCCGCGGCAAGATGGCCGTGCGCCAGCTCATCGTTTTCCGGCACGACAGCGAGCTTGGCAATGCCCCCGCTTACAAGCTGTTCGATACGGTTACCGCCCGGTGCCGCGACGGGGTGGTAAGCCCTCGTTCCTATCGGGATTATGAAGTTGTCATTGACACCGATTCTCTTCCGGAGGGCGTGACCTGCACGCAGATGGTGTGACCGGTTTTCAGGAAGAAGAGTACCTGGCTATCTCCGGCATCCAGCATTTCGCCTTTTGCCGGCGCCAATGGGCGCTGATCCATCTGGAACGCCAATGGGCGGAAAACCTGCGCACTGTGGACGGGCAGCTCCTTCACCAGCGCGCCCACGACGCAGCACAAACTGAAAGCCGCGGGGACACCCTGCTTGTCCGCGGCCTTCCGGTGGTATCCCATACCCTCTGCGTGCAGGGCGTGTGTGACGTGGTGGAATTTCACCGGGACGCAGCCGGCATTTCCCTTGCCGGCCGGGAGGGCCGTTGGGTTCCCTACCCGGTGGAATACAAGAAGGGAAAGCCGAATGCTTACGGGACGGACGAACTGCAGCTGTGCGCCCAGGCCATCTGCTTGGAGGAAATGCTGCTGTGCAACATTTTGGAGGGCGCCCTCTTCTACGGGGAGCCTCACCGGCGAACCCCCGTGCTCTTTGACGATGCCTTGCGGGAGAAGGTCCTTGCTATGCTCAGGGAGATGCGAACACTTATGGCACGAAGCCATACGCCCAAGGCAACGCCCGGCAAATCCTGCAACGCGTGCTCTCTCAAGGATCTCTGCCTGCCGCGGCTTGCCCGTGTTCCCGCGGCTTCCGACTATCTGCGGCAGCACCTGCCGGATAAGGAGGATGTCCCATGAGAAAATGGCTCAATACCCTATTCGTTCTGTCGGAGGACAGCTATCTGGCGCTGGAAGGGGAAACGGTCCTGGTCTTAGCCGGCGAGGAAAAGAGGGGTCAGTTTCCGTTGCATACCCTGGAATCCATTCTGTGTTTCTCCTATAAAGGGGCAAGCCCCGCGCTGATGGGGGCCTGTGCCCAGCGGGGCGTCAACCTGTGTTTTTTAAGCCCCAAGGGCCGGTTTCTCGCCCGCGTCAGCGGCGAAAACCCCGGCAATGTCCTGCTGCGCAAAGCGCAGTACCGTGTTTCCGACGATGAGGGGCAAAGCTGCCGCTTGGCGCGTTGCTTTCTGTTCGGCAAGGTGTATAACTGCCGGTGGAGTTTGGAGCGCACCCGCCGCGACCATGGCCTGCGCGTAGACGAAGAGGTGCTTGCCCATGCCTGCTCTTTGCTTGCGAATGCACTGCCCGCAATTCTGTGCGAGACGGACCTGGGTGCCCTGCGCGGGCTGGAAGGGCAGGCCGCAGCCGTTTATTTCAGCGCGTTTGACCACCTGATTCTCAACCAGCGGGAGACCTTTTCTTTTTCCGACCGTTCCCGCCGTCCGCCTCTCGACCCAGTCAACGCTCTGCTGTCGTTTTCCTATACCCTGCTGACAAATGCCTGTGTCGGTGCGCTGGAAAGCGTAGGGCTGGACGCCTATGTGGGCTTTCTTCACCGGGACCGACCCGGACGTTCTTCCCTGGCGCTCGATTTGATGGAAGAACTGCGTCCGCTGTTCGCCGACCGGTTTGTGGTCACCCTCATCAACAACCGCGTGATTCGTCCAAACTACTTTGTAACACGGGAAAACGGTGCCGTCTGGCTGACGGACGAAGGACGCAAGGCGGTCCTTTCTGCCTGGCAGAAGCGGCTTGGGGAAACGCTTACCCATCCCTATTTAAAAGAAAAGCTCCCATGGGGGCTGGTTCCTTATGTACAGGCTCTGCTGCTGGCGAGAACGCTGCGGGGCGATTTGGACGCATATCCGCCGTTTTTATGGAAGTGAGGCGAGAAAGATGTTGGTGCTCATTACCTACGATGTCAATACCGAGGATGCCGCTGGACGCAAACGGCTGCGCCAGGTTGCCAAGCAGTGCGTTAACTATGGGCAGCGGGTGCAGAATTCCGTGTTTGAATGTTTGCTCGACCCTGCCCAGTGCCGGATGCTGCAAAGCAAGCTGTGCGCGATCATAGCGCAAGAGAAGGACAGCTTGCGGTTTTATTACCTTGGCAATCACTATCAGACCAAGATCGAACACTTTGGTGCAAAATCCGGATATGAACCTGAAGGGGTTTTATTGGTTTAGGTGCGAAGCAGGATCAATCAGCATTTGTTTGACGGTTCGCACCCGGATAGGACCTGTTTTGAAAATTTCTTTGTATCGGCAAAGGTACAAAAGCAGAATGGATCGCTCGTTTTTATGTAGAATGACGAAAAACGAGCAATGGTTTTGTTCGATTTTGCTGTCGCCCCTCGCGAGAGGGGCGTGGATTGAAATAGGGCTGCAGCGAAAGCATTGGCTGCCTCCACCAGGTCGCCCCTCGCGAGAGGGGCGTGGATTGAAATCGGGTCGGAGGCACCGCGCATGTCCGACCTCAAAGTCGCCCCTCGCGAGAGGGGCGTGGATTGAAATCGTATTCGTATTGGATTCGGATTGGATTGGATTGCGTCGCCCCTCGCGAGAGGGGCGTGGATTGAAATCAGATATCAAGCGCGTTTCCGCTTGCGTTTTGTTGTCGCCCCTCGCGAGAGGGGCGTGGATTGAAATCTTTGGAAGATGCAGCGGCGCGGGGCCTCCTCACGTCGCCCCTCGCGAGAGGGGCGTGGATTGAAATATTTTTTGTTGTGGTGTAAAGCTCCACAGTAATACGTCGCCCCTCGCGAGAGGGGCGTGGATTGAAATTGTTTTCCCGCTGCGCACCAGGTCAATGTAGTCCTGGTCGCCCCTCGCGAGAGGGGCGTGGATTGAAATCAACGGCAAAACCCTGGACGATTACTGCGACATCGTCGCCCCTCGCGAGAGGGGCGTGGATTGAAATTCTGATGATAGCGCAACTCTGCAAGGTTTAAAAGTCGCCCCTCGCGAGAGGGGCGTGGATTGAAATCAGCCAATGGGCGGTAATGTTCGGAATCCGCATGGGTCGCCCCTCGCGAGAGGGGCGTGGATTGAAATTCGTCGACTATTTGCGCTACGAGAAGGAAAAAGCGCGTCGCCCCTCGCGAGAGGGGCGTGGATTGAAATTGCGATAAGATGCAAGTCAAGATGCAAGTCACGGTGTCGCCCCTCGCGAGAGGGGCGTGGATTGAAATCACAACGGCTTCGCCGTAATCCTCGCCATAATCAAGTCGCCCCTCGCGAGAGGGGCGTGGATTGAAATAATCACCTTGGAGACGGCGTTATATCAATGGAAAAGTCGCCCCTCGCGAGAGGGGCGTGGATTGAAATCTCTGTGGCGCAGATGGTCGCCGGGAACTGGAGCGTCGCCCCTCGCGAGAGGGGCGTGGATTGAAATTGCAAACCATCACCACCTTTTGCATACCAAAAGTAGTCGCCCCTCGCGAGAGGGGCGTGGATTGAAATTCAAAAAGGAGGTTAGCGAATGGCTGATGAAACAAGTCGCCCCTCGCGAGAGGGGCGTGGATTGAAATCCAAATGGCTAAGGAGACAGGGATTAGTATTGCAGGTCGCCCCTCGCGAGAGGGGCGTGGATTGAAATGGTTATCTCCCCGAACAAATGTTCGAAGAAAGGGTCGCCCCTCGCGAGAGGGGCGTGGATTGAAATTCTTATGCCCTTATTAAGGTGGTGATACTTTGGCAGTCGCCCCTCGCGAGAGGGGCGTGGATTGAAATCGCTTGGAGAAGAACTGATACCAGTACTTAACGAGTCGCCCCTCGCGAGAGGGGCGTGGATTGAAATTCCGATTTCGCGGAATCGGTCCAGAGATCGGTCGGTCGCCCCTCGCGAGAGGGGCGTGGATTGAAATTTGGGTTAGGAGCATTTCGATCTTCCGGATATGGCGGTCGCCCCTCGCGAGAGGGGCGTGGGTTATAATTATCATATCTATAGACATGAGTACAATGACAAACGGTACGAATCAAAAATCAAAGGGGTGAAAGAAAGGTGAAAGTCCGGTATGTGGGGAAAAGCTTCGGAGTAGACAGCCTAACCAACGGAAGGGTCTATGAATGCTTAGGGGTGGAGCTTGGTTTCCTCCGGGTCATCGACGACAGCGGAGAGGATTACCTCTATTCCGCATATAGACCTGCGCCTTTGGACGGCTCTTCTCCCGGCGGCCGTTGGGAGATTGTCGAGGATGACAGCAAAGGGACTCTTGCAAAAGCAATCCATTTATAATTGCTCCATGCTTTGCATAAGGGCAATCTCGTCGTTCATCTCGCGAGGGGTGCGGGTTGAAATTTTGGACTTGAGGATGGAAAATGCGGTCGGGCTGTGTTACTCCTCTCATGAGGGGTGTGGATTGAAATGTGTGTCCCATGACGTATTGCAGCGCTTTTGGGGACATCTTTTATGGAAAACAAAAGGCGAAAAAGAGGGCCCGCGTTGAACGCAGTCCCTCTTTTTCTGTTTATCAAACTTATTATTTGGTTGCTGCCCTTATTTCTTCACTGCCGTCAGCGTCTTAACCAGCTGCTTGCGGTCCTTGCTCGTGGATACCGCCACCAGCTCGTCACCCGGCTGGATGATGGTGTTGCCCCGAGGAATGAAAAACTCGCCCCGGCGCACCACCGAAACGATGATGCATTCTTCCGGCAGAGGAATTTTGCTGATACGCATATTGCTTACCGCCGCGTTCTCCGGCACCTTGATTTCACAAATGACGCCCTCGCCGTGAATGGAAGCCAACAGACGGATACCCACCGTGTCAACCGTCTGTTCAATCAGACTGGTGATCAGGCCTGTGGAGGAAACCGGAATATCTACCCCCAGCTTGCGCATGATTTCCAGGTTCTTTGGATTGTTGGAGCGGGCAATGGTCTTTTTCGCGCGAAACCGCACCCGTCCCAACTGGCAGGCAATCAGATTGTTTTCATCCTTGCCGGTGACCGCCACCAGCGCATCGCAGTCACTGGCTCCGGCAGAATCCAGAGATTCGATGGTGGTGCCGTCCCCGCAGACTACTGGGATATCCAGCTCGTTTGCAATCCGGGTGCAGGCCTCTTTATTGGTCTCAATCAGGCGGATGTCGTGGCCGTTCTCCAGTAGGGATTTGCACAGATAATACCCTACCTTGCCGCCGCCGACGATGATAATTTTCATGGATATTTCTCCCTTCTGTTCCGGCCGGTCAGTCGACCACCCGGCAGCAGATCACCTTGTCGCCTTCGTCAATGATGTACTCCGGAGGAAGCTTCGCCGCCAGAATAATTTCACCCGAGTCCTTCTGTACCCCGAAAATTTCCTCGTTGTCCCGCAGCGGTACGTGTAAAAGTGTCTTTCCGCGGATGGACTTGTCCGGATGCTTGACCGCGAAGCCCACTGTGCAGTTGTCGAAGGAAAGGGTGCGCGGATCATCCTTGTCGATCATCACCGAGTAAAGCGTGTCCACCGTCAAGCGGGTGGGGCAGATGGTTCGGATGCCGAAGTGACTGAAAACCGTTTCTCTGGAAGGGTCCACGATGCTGGCCACCACCCGCGGAACCTTGAACACCTCCAGCGCCATCTGGGACACCATAATATTCACATTGTCGTCGTTGGTGACCGCTACCAGCGCATCGCAGCTTTCGATCCCGGCATTTTGCAGGACTTCCTGGTCCACCGGTATACCGACCACCGTGACCCCGGAAAAATTAAGTCCCAGCTGTTCGAGCTTCCCCGGGTCCCGGTCCACCACCGCCACATAATGCCCGTACCGGTTGAGTGCTTTTGCCAAACGCACCCCGATTTTATCGCACCCAACAATCATGACATTCATATGCTTCTCCATTTCCCGCGCATCTCTCTGCGCGTATCGAATCCTCGTCCGCCGAAGAAAGACGGACCTTGCAGACGAAGCGGACTTCTGTTACACCCGGTTGACCAGAGCAGAGTATGTTTGTCATCTTCGCCTGACATAAAAAACGGCAGGACTCCAAAAAATCCCGCCGCCGATGGACATGCGGGACAAAAGGCGGCCCCGAAACGATGCATCAACGTAAAACGCACCTCAACCTAAGTGAGGTGCGCGAATACTCTGAGAGCTTGCGCTGCGAGAAAGATATCACCTTTTCACGCGTGCGCTTCAGAGAAAAGAAAAGGAAAGAGTCCGAACGCGAATTGCGTCCAGACTCTGCCTGGTGGCCCGCCCGGAGGGATTCGAACCCCCGGCCTCCAGAATCGGAATCTGTCACTCTATCCAGCTGAGCTACGGGCGGATACTGGTTTGCCCAAATACTATACCACAACCCGGCAAATCTGTAAAGAGAGAATTTTATATAATTTCCATTTTATTCATATCAAAAAACTATTGCGGCCTTTTCCTGCTCATAAGCGCGCCGATCCGGCCGGTTTCCCGGGCGGTGAGGCCGCCCCAGCCTTCCGCCCGCAGGCGGTCGCCAAGCCCCAGGCTTTGGGCAATGCGGATTTTTTCCAGGTCCCGCGGCGTCGGTTCCTTTTTCTTTTTCTGTGCCAATGTGACGGCCTCCTTGCTTTCGTTCTGTCCCTAGTCTCTGCGGGAGAAAGAAAGTTATGCATCTTCTACCAAAACAAAAGGGAAAAAATGGGGAGATCCGTATAAACCCTGTCATGTCCGCCCATCCTACTGGCATATAAATACCACAGGTACTCTACCGAAAGGCGTGAAAGACATGAGCGGACTCAAAGAATGGAAAAACCAGCTGTTCCAAAAGAAACCCGACGCACAGGAAGTTTATACCCAGGAGCTGCTCGCGGAGATTCGGGAGGTATGCCGGCAGATGCAGAGTGCCAACTCCCGGTTTGCAAACGAAAATGACAATGACCTGGTAGACGCGTGCATTTATGAGATGGAAGCGCTCAACGCCCGTTACCGTTTTCTCATCAAGCGGGCGAGGGAGGTAGGGATTACCTGCACGCCGGTCCAGGCCAGAGAAAACAAGGGGGGAGAACAGGTGGGATAGGTGCTGTAGCCGCGGTTGCGGTTTTAGTAACCGGCGGTTTGGTCATCATCGGCTTCATGGTTCGGTCCGGAAAACCCGTGCGCAGTCTTTTGAGCTCAGCGGTGCAGGGAATTCTGGCCCTGGCGGTGGTAAACCTGACCGGTGCGCTGACCGGGGTGACCCTTTCCGTCAACGCGGCGAGCCTGGGCGTAGCGGCACTGGGCGGCATTCCAGGGATCATTGGAATGCTGATGATGAACATAGTGATGGCGGGGTAACGTCAAGAGGGGCAAAGCAATTGCTTTGCCCCTCCATTTTGTTTATACGCCGATCATCCGCCGGAAAGCCTCCATGTCCCCGGTCTGCAACGCGAGCACGCCCGCATATACCCGGCCCGGGTCTCTCAAAAAGTCCTCCCGGATTACCTCAGCCTGAATGCGGTCGGCCACCAGCAGGGAAAGCTGCATCAGCTCCCGTTTGCCGTCGGAAACGTGGCACACAACCGTGAAGCCGTCCGGCGTCTTGTTGATTTCCACCTGATTTTCCCGTTCCAGCTTGATCCGAGTCATCAGCTTCATTGCCGCGTGCACCGCCTTTTCCCGCACGGAAATGGGCAAATCCGATTCCAGCGTCTGGGCAATCCGGCTGCCGGTTTCGGTGACGGTGAGCATATCGTCCCCTTGGGTGGGCTGGATATGCCCCCGTTCCAGCAGCTCCCCGATCGCGTCGGTCACCTCGAAATAGTTCGCCAGTCCGTTTGCCTGGACGACCTGAATGATGCTGTTCCTGGAGAGGGGCACACCCACGCTTTTGAGCAGATAACAGACGAGGAGAAGCACCTGGCTGCGGCTGGTCAGGCCTCCGGGAGCCACCCCGTTGATAAATACGTTTTGCTCCATGGTCAAACCGCCTTTCCATAAATGGGATTGCTTCTATTATACAACTTTTTTTCGTCCGGGAAAAGGGCCAGACAAAAAAGCACCCCGTCCTCCCAGAGTGAAGAGGACGGGGTACATAAAGGAGATGACTATCAAAGCAAGGAAATGCGAGATCTTGCTTTTGATTAGTATGGTGAGGCAACGCGGCTTGCCGCTTGCAGCCAGAGTGAAAAAACACGACCGGCTACCGGGTACGTTTCCCAACTAGAGCACTTATTTTTACGGGAATCCATGTCAGTTATCTTACCAAAAACATCACGGTTGTAACTCGACTGCCGAATAGAGGTCAACCGAACCAATGCTCGGACAGTGCCGCCGCAAAGGGCGGCGGTCAGCCCCAGCTCAGAACTTTTCCTGCACAAATGCGTATTCTTTTTCCCACAGCGCCGGCTTGTGGAAGCTGCTCCATCCGGTCAGCGCCGCAAACAGCATCCATCCCAACCAACAAGGGACAACTCCTGCATATGTGCAACTAGAGATTTTTCTCCTCTTTTCTTTCTCCTTCTTCCATGGTCATATATACACCGTGTTTCAGCGCCACGGGCGGATTGCAGATTTTGGCATACCCCTATGCCGAAATCAAAAAGAATCCAAGTAACGAACAAAAACACAGTGAATATAACAAAAGAAAACATAAGCAAAATAAATAGATAACAAATAAAAAATGCAAATGTTATATTTATATTGCTGAGTTTATATTGTAATTATAGTTTTCTTACCGATTAAAGTTAAGTGGAAAAAACAAGCGAAATACTCGAAAAATTCATACTCTTTTAATTCATAAATCATTTTAATCCTTGTTTTCAGAAAATAGTAATCAATATTTCGAATAAAAAAGTAATTTATCGAAGATTTGCTCTGGCCAAGCAAGCAACTAGGTATCCTATTTTGACAGAGTGTTTCGAAAACAGGATGGCGTACCCGCCACCGGAGTACAGAAATGAGGAAGAAACGTGTGAACATTTTTTACATATCACATTTGAAGGGGAAACCCCGAAGAAACTCCCCGTGCTGCGGTGTGCGGCTTTCACCGGCATCTGTCTTTTTATGCGAAAAGTCCCGGCCTGCAAAGGCTTGCAGGCCGGGACGCGAGGGAAACTCATTCAGAGGAAGAGAAATGCCTATTTGGTAACGCGGACGGAAAGCGGCAGCGTGTCCTCCGCCCACGTAAGGTCCGCACCGGCAATCTTTACCGTAAAGTTACGGGCGCCGGGAGTACCAACACTCAAGGTGTAGGTCCAGGTGCGCACACCATTTTCGTCCACATACGTGCACGTGGTAGGCGCAAGGCCCATGCCGGTTTCGTTGAAGAGGCGGACCTTAGCAACATTGGTGGAAGTCTTGATGGTGGCGGTAATGGGCTCGTTGACCTTGCCGGTCGGATCTATCGCCGCCTCGATAAGTTCGATCTCGCCGCCCGGGGTAACCGATGCGTCGCCAATATGGAAGCGGACGGATACGCCCGTGTCAACGCCGTCTGCGTACACGCGCAGAGTACGGTCGCCCTTGGTAGCCAGAGAGAAGGTCAGGGTCCAGGTGATGGAACCGTCACCGTTGTCCTTGATATCGCGGACGGTTGCCAGGCCGTTGCCGTTTTCACCCACCAGGTAAGCCTTCGCTACGGTATCGGGGGTGGTGATGGTAACCTTGATGGTTTCGTTGACCGCATAGATTTCCTTATCGGCCCAAGCGGTGGTCTCTACGGGAGTGGGGGGTACATCCGGGTCAAATCCGTTGGTGTACGTGACCGGATAGGTGGGCAGTTCCATGTTCAGAACTTTATCCTTCACATCCTCGCCTAGATAGAAACCGCCGATATGAGGAGGCTGGTTGTAGGAGGTGTTCTGGCTGGCGACGCCGATGCGGTAACCCGAATCGTGCATCAAGGTGTAAATCATGTAATCGGTGGGGATGGTGGTGGAGTAAATGCGCAGCTCGGTGGAATCGGTGTTGCGGGCTACGATTTCCTCGCGCCAGTCGCCGAAGATGTCGGCGGTCAGGTTGGGCGTATTCTTGGTGCCGTTGTTGGTCACCGTGCCTTCCAGAACCGCAACCGTATCCAGGGTATTCTGTTCCCAGTTATACTTATAAATGGTCTGTTCGGTGCCGCCGTTGGAAGCACCCGGATTCTTGCCGTCGGGCAGTTCGCTGAGCAGATCGCCGTCCCAATAGGTGGCCCAGTTGCACACCATGCCCTTGGGCTTGGTTTCCACAACCGTCTCGCCGTAAACATTGTACATGGAATCGGTGGGGTCGATGATTTCGCTGGAAGGCTTCTGCGCCCAGACTTCAAAACCCGGATTGGGGGTAACGTTGGCGGCGATGCCGCGGCCGATATCCTGGTTGGCGTATTTCTTGCCGAAAATAAACGCGCCGTTGGAGGTGTCCACCACCGTGAAGTTCATCGGGCTGGCGGAATCCTCGTAGGGCATCATCAGCTGCATGCCCTGGCGGTCCGGGAAGAAGGGACCCATGTGCAGGGCGTCGCCGTGGCCCAGGTTATAGGACGTGGCTTCCTTGCCGTTCTGGCTCCACAGGCGGGAACCGTCATAGTTGATGGCCAGCGGGCCGGTGGTGATCTCATCGAAGCCATCGCCGTCCATATCGCCGGCAACTGCGTAATGGGCGCCTTTGCCGGTGTAATCGCTGGCATTGGGAAGCTTGCTGGAGTCAAAGCTCCAGTAATGCTGCAGCTTGCCTTCGACCACAAAGTACGCGCCCATAGTCACCTTGGTGTAGTAACCGCGCTGCTCCAAGATCGCCGGGCGGGTTTTGGTGGCGTCCTGGGGATCGGGCGCGTAGAACATGGTGTTGTTGAAGCGGTCGGAGCGGTTGCCCCAATCGTCGCCCCACAAGGAAGCGTCCACGATCTTGTTGGGATAGTCGACACAGTCCATCAGCGCACCGGTTTCGCCGTTTACCAGGATGAGGAATTCGCCCTAGCGCGGGTCGATTACATGACCGTTGGAAGCGACCCAGTCTGCGGTCGGGTCGCCGATGGTGGCGACGCAGTACTTGTCTTCCATGGTCATGATGCCCTCTTCGTTGGGCACGTAGATCTTCGTTCCGTCGGCGGCCTTGACGACGAACTCCGCCTTGCCGTCCTCATCGAAGTCATAGAAAAGGAACTGGTTGTAATGGGCGCCGGAGGGCTCGTTGTAGCCGATGTCCACACGCCACAGGATGGTGCCGTCCATTTTGTAGCAGTCAAAATAGGTGGGGCTGGTCATACCGGTCTTGCCGGAGTCCATGGAGTTGCTGGGATACCACTTGACCACGATTTCATACTCGCCGTCTCCGTCCACATCGGCAACCGACGCGTCGTTGAGGGAGTAGCTTCCGATGGTGCCCGACCCGTCATGGGTGGGTCGGTCGGCGGGCTTTTGAACCGCAATGCCCAGATAGTTCTGGCCCAGCGCCGTGAAGGGCTCGCTCTTGGTGGACTTGCCGCCCTGAATCGACTCGATGACGTACACGTCGCCGGCCTTACCGGCCGCGTCCACAAAATTCGTCTTGGTGGTGATAGGCTCTGCGTTGATCTTCTGGTCGTTGCGGTAGACGTTAAAGGAGATGCCGGTGTTATACTCCGTAGAGAGCAGGCGCCAGCTGACGAACACACCGTCCGCCGACTGCATGGCCACGACGCCCCGGTCCAGCCACTCGGTGGAACGCGCAATGGCGTTATAACCGGCGGGAGGCGGATTGATAAACACCGTGAAGGTGGGAACGATGTCGCGGAAGTTGTTGTATTCCGCCGGGAAGGTGCCGGTGAACACATACTGGCCCGCCTTTGTTTCATCGAAGGCGGGGGTGCTGGTCCATTCGACCGGAATGTCCTTCATCGTCTTGTCGCCCATGGAGGCGGTGACGGTGGTGGGCAGGGTGATCGGATCGCCCAGATACGCATAAATATTACTCGGCTGGGTGATGGACATAATCGCGTTTGCAGAATAGAGCTTCGTGTAAACACAGAAGTTGTCGATGCCGCTGGTAAAGGTGTGGTTTTTGCCGCTCAGGCGGATGCCCTGCATGGCGATGCGGGTGATGCCGCCGGCGGTTTCCTCGTTGAGCGGGATGTCCGCATAGGTAAGAGCGGAATCCGGTTCGCCCCGCTTGGAAATCACCAGGGTAGCGGTGTTTGCCTTAAAGTTGAAGGTCAGCTCCACGCTGTACCAGACGTCCTGCTCGGTAAAGCCGATCTTGGCGGCTTCGGTGGGAGAACCGTTCTGGTTGCCCGCATAGTAACCAAGCTGGCCGTTGGAGTTTCTCGACTGGAGGGCGAACACCTGCCCGTTCTGCGAGAAGAAAGCGAACTCGTTGGAGTTATCCCCGGAGACGTTGGAACCGGGCAGCCAGTCGAAGGTGAAGTACAGAAGGTCCCCTTCGATGGGAGAGTCAAAGCTCTTGCTGGCGGCGCGGCCGCCCGACTGGCCGGCGATGGAGAACTGTAGGTAATGATTGCCGTTGGCTTCGGAAACGTTCGTGGGGTTGGCGTTGCCGTCAAAGCCCCACACGCCGCCATCCTCAAAGTCGGCAGACTGGCTCAAAGACAGGGGGGATTTCACGCGGATGGAAACGTTGTCGATGCCGTTTGTGAAGGTGTGGTTGATGCCGCTCAGACGCACGCCGTTCATGGCCATCCGGGTGATGGGGCCGACGGTTTCGTCCGCCAGGGCAATGTCCGAATAGGTAACGGCCGTCTCCGGTTCGCCCCGCTTGGCAATGGTGAGCGCGGCGGTCTTGGAGGCCATGTTCAGGTCGAGCGTAACGCTGTACCAAGCCGTCTGATCGGTAAAGGAGATGGGCGTAGCGGCGGTAGGCGCGCTGGACGTGCCCGTGCTGTTGCCCGTATAATAGCCCAGGCTTCCCGCCGCGTTGGCGGAGCCTTTGGACTGCAAAGCAAAGACTTGTCCGGCCGCCGAATAAAGGGCGAACTCGGTGGAGTTGTTGCCGCCCGTGCTGGTGCCGGGCAGCCAGTCAAAGGAAAACTGGAGCTCATCCGCGTCGTATGGCGTGGCAAAGCTCTTACTGGCGGCACGGCCGCCCGACTGGTTGGCAATGGAGAACTGCAGGTAGTGGTTTCCATTGGATTCCTCTGCAATGGAAGGGTTGGCGTTGCCGTCAAAGCCCCACAAATCGCCGTCTTCGAAGTCGGTGGAATCGTTGACTTCAAAGTCAGCGGGAGGCGCTGCGAACGCGGTAACGGTGAAGACACTCATTACCATGCTCAGACAGAGCAGCAACGCAAGGAGTTTCCTAGTTTTCATTGCTTTCATACATCTCCCTTTTCTTTATTCATCTGAAATACCAGATGGTACCATCATCATATATGATTTTGCTAAAATAGTCAATTTGTTTCCTAATTTTTTTATCAGTATAGATTTATTTTCGGAATTATGTCCTTTTTTGAGGATGGATATTGTGCAACTAGACATACAAATTTTTTTTGCCGTTCTTCCTCAGAGACTCATTCCGATTTTCACAGGATGAACAGAAAAGGAGGTTATCAGAAAGCGGCATCAGCGGCATCATGGAAAAAGCCCCCGCGGATCCGATCGGGAATCCGCGGGGGCTTTTATTGATAAGAAGGAAGAAGGAAAGTGTTATCTAGTAATGCGAACCTGCAGGGCTTCGGTATCCTCCGCCCACTGCATATCAGAACCAGCAACCTTCACGTTAAAGGAACGGATGCCCGGGGTTCCTACGCTGAGAGTGTAGGTCCAGGTGCGCACGCCATCCTTATCCACGTAGGTGCAGCTGGTGGGAGCCAGGCCCATGCCGCTCTCGTTGAAGAGACGGACCTTCGCCACGCTGGTAGAAGTCTGGATGGTGGCGGTGAAGGGCTCGTTGACCTTCGCGGTCTTGTCAGCCTTTGCGCTGATGAGCTTGACCTCATTATCGGGTTCAACCGATACGGACGTGGTGCCAACGGCAATGTTTACATCCAGACCGGTGTCCATACCGTCCACATAAACGCTCAGGGTACGGTCGCCCTTAGAGCCCAAGGACAGGGTCAAAGTCCAGGTAGCCGTGCCGTCGCCGTTATCAACAGCCTCGCGGGTGGAGACCAGGCCGCTGCCAGACTCGCTGACCAGATAGGGCTTCTGGGCGTACTTGCTGGTGGTGACATTCACGGAGAAGGGCTCGTTGACCTTGCAGGCGGCCTTGCTGGCTTCCGCGGAAACCGGAACGTTCTTAATCAGGGCCAGATCATCGAACATAACCCACTGATCCGCCGCAGCGTCAGAGTAAACGCCGATTTCACACTGACCGCCGGTAATCTGGACATCAGAGAGAACGATCTGCGTCCAATCGTCCATCTTGTTGGCCAACGAGGCCTTGTACTCCTGATCGCCGGACTTGAGGTACATATCGCAGGCAGCCTGACCGCCGCTGCTTCTGACCCAGCCGTACATGGTGTAAGAGCCGTCCTCAAGATTGGTGATCGTCTGCTTGGTTTTGGTCTTGTAAGCGTCCGTGCCTTCGTTGCGCTTGGTGTATCCGTGATACCACGAATAGTTACCAAAGATCGGGCTGCAATAAGCCTTGCCGTCGGTGAGCAGCTGGAACTCCTTCTCTGCTGCAGAGGTGCCGCGGTTGCCGCCGTAGTTGATCTGTGCAACCTGGCCGGCAGTGCTCTCAACTTCCCAGCCGTTGGGAGTATTGACGTAACTTTGGATAGCGCCAAGGGCACCCGCAACGCGGTCGCACTCAAAGGAGGGGTTATGGATGTAGTTGTTGTTTTCGCCGACCGACCAGGTACCCTTTTCAAGGTCGATCTCAAACTGGGAAACATCGTTGAAAATCGGGGTAATGCCGTCTTCCGCAAAGGTAATCGGGCACCAGGCATTGTAGCCGATGCCGTTGCCGGCCATGTCGGACCAGCGGTCGCCCAGGAAGAGAATCAGGGTATCTTCCGTGCCCTGGACCTTCACAAAGTTGCTCACCTGAGTAACGTGGCTGAAGGTGGATACGCCGCCTTCCATCGGAAGAGAGCTGTTCGGCTTACCGTTCATGTCGGTAAAGGGGCCTGTGGGGCTGTCACCGATCATAACGAAGCTGGGAGAAGAGTTCCAGCCGCGCAGGTCGGAAGAAACCAGGTAATACTTGCCGTTGATGGTGAACATGGAGTTGGCTTCACGGCCGCCGGAACGTCCATATTCCTCGTTGCCTTCGTAAACCTTGGTGATCTTCTCGAGATGGGTGTAATCTTCGTTGAATTCGCCCACATAGATGATATCACGTTCCCGCAGGGTATTGTCCGGATCCTGCTGATACGGAGGAACGGTCACGCCGTTGGAGCAGAAGATCAGATAAGGCGTACCGTCGTCGTCAACGAATATGGTCTGGTCGCCGGTGCCCTTGCTGAAGCAGCCAAGCTCTCTCAGATCCGCATCGCAGCTGGCATACTTGAAGGGGCCTGTGGGGCTGTCAGACACAGCGTAAAGCACGCCGTTGTCCAGCGACTCGCCGCTGTTGAGCATGCCGGAGAACTGGGTGGCCAGAACGTAATTGTCGTTCTTTGCGTTGTACATAACGCCCATGCGGCCAACCCACCAGGTCATCCGGGAATTCAAATCTTTGCTGGTCATGACGTCGCCTTCGTAATCCCAGTTGACCAGGTCGGTGGAGGTATAGCAGGTGACAGCCTGGAAGTTGGAACCGCCGGTTTTGGCGCCGTTGCTCTCATAATACGTTATTCCAGAGCCGTATCTCGCGCCGTACCAATAGTACTTATCGCCGAATTTCTGGATATTACCCGCCTGAGACTGGATCGGGTTTCCATCGGTATCGCGATAGAATACATCGTTGGTGATCATATCGTCGCCAGTGATCACGTCCACATAGCAAGAGGCGGTTGCGCCGTCTGCAGCAGTGGCAGTGATCAAGGCGGAGCCGATACCCACCGAAGTGACGATGCCGTCGGGCGATACCCTAGCGACCTTCACATCGTCAGAGGCCCAAGTAACGTCACCCGCATCCGCACCGAAAAGATCCAGCTGAGTGACATCGCCGCCCTCGAGCATGGTAATCTCCGTTTGGGCCAGGCTCAGGGGAGAGGTTCCGTCTGCTGCAAACACAACGCCCTGCATGCATCCGAACAGGAGTGCGAAGGTAAGCAATACGGCAAGTAATTTGCGTGTTTTCATGTGTGTTTCCCTCTTTTCTTTCTTATTGTTTCAATTCGTCGGCTGCCGTGACTGGCTTCGGACAATATCCAACACCGCCTCGTGGGTTTCCCGGAAGAAAAGGAGCTTTCTTTTCACGGGGAAACCGCCGTGGCGGCAAGGGAATCCTCATCCAGTCATGCCCTTCTCAAAGCGGGAAATCATCCTTCGAGCCGGAAGAGCATGGCGCCGAAAAAGCGCCGGGGATGGCAATGCGATTATCGGTCCCTCCTTACATTTCTAGTTCTTTGCGGGATTACCAACCCTAGATATGGCAAAAGCCATACCAACCCCATACAACTATTATAGTTGTATGTATGCGAAATAAAAAGCAAAAAAACTGTGATATTTTTATAATAAATAGTAAAATCAATAATATATTTGTGCAAAATAGCAAATAATCGAAAACAATCGCAAGAAAAGAAAATCCCGGCCTGCCAAACAGCAGGCCGGGATTCGCTATGAAAGAATAACTTATAGGATAAGAAGGAAGAAGACAAAGGGTTATCGGGTGACGCGAACCTGCAAGGTTTCGGTATCCTGCGCCCACTCCAGGTCGGAACCAGCAACCTTTACCGTAAAGGTGCGGGCGCCGATGGAACCGACGCTGACCTGGTACGTCCAGGTGCGCACGCCGTTTTCATCCACATAGGTGCAGCTGGTGGGGGCCAGGCCCATGCCGTTTTCGTTGAAGAGGCGAACCTTGGCAACGCTGGTGGAGGTCTGAATGGTCGCCGTAATCGGTTCGTTGACCTTGCCAGTTTCCTCTATAGTCGCGCTGATGAGTTTGACCTCGTCGCCCGGCACCACAGATGCGTCGCCGATCTTGAAGCTGACGTCAATACCGGTGTCCACGCCGTCTGCATAGACGCTCAGGGTGCGGTCGCCCTTGGTGGCCAAGGAGAAGGTCAGAGTCCAGGTAACCGATCCGTCGTCGTTATACCGGAAGGAACGGTTGCTCGCCAGGCCCATGCCCGATTCGCTGACCAAGTAAACCTTCGACACGTTTGCGCCGGTGTTTACAGTTACGGTGATCGTGTCGTTGGGCGCGTATACTTCCTTATCGACAGAGGCCGAAACCGGCGCGTTGGTGTAGTACATCGGGGAGGTGGGCAGTTCCATGTTCAGGACCTGGTCCTTGTTGTCCTCACCCAGGTAGAAGCCGATGTGCGGCGGCTGGTTGTAGGATGTATTCTGGTTGGCAATCGCCGTGCGGTAGACCGGATCATGCATGAGGGTATAGATCATGTAGTCGGTCGGAATGGTGGTGGAATAGATACGAAGAGCGGTGGAATCGGTGTTGCGGGACACCATTTCTTCACGCCAGTCGCCGAAGATATCGGCGGTCAGGTTGGGGTTGTTCTTGGTGGAGTTGTTGGTATAGGTGCCTTCGAACACTTCGAGGGTTTCCAGGGTGTTCTCTTCCCAGTTGTACTTGTAAATGGCCTGGGCGGTGGGCGTCTCGGTAGCGAGTGCGTCGATCTTCGCGCCGTCGGGCAGCTCATGGAGGAGGTCGCCGTCCCAGTACATGTTCCAGTTACAGGTGAAGTTCACCGGCTTCTCCGTGGCGATGGTCTCGCCGTAAGCGTTGAAGATCGGACCTACCGGAATTTCGCCGGGCGTCTCGTTGTTCGGGCGCTGACCCCAGGCTTCGTAACCGGGCTGCGGGGTGATGTTGGCGGCCATGCCGCGGCCGCAGTCGAAGTCACCCTGCATAAAGCGGATGCCCATCAGGGTAAAGCCGGTGGCGCCGTCAAAGAGAGCAAAGTTATAGGGAGATTTCTTGTCTTCAAAGGGAGTGAAAACCTGCAGGCCGTCCCGGTCGGGAAGCATGGCGGCCACATGCAGCGCGTCGCCGTGGCCGAGGTTCTCTCTGCCTTCCTTGCCGTCTGCGATCCAGAGGGTGGAACCGTCGTGATCAATGGCCATCGCGCCTACGATGATTTCATCGTAGCCGTCGCCGTCGATGTCGGCAGTGGACATGGAGTGGTTGCCGCGGCCGTTGCGCACGTCGCTGTTGGGATCGGTCAGCCAGCTCCACTGCTTCTGCAGCTTGCCGTCAACCAGGAAGTAGGCGGCATAGCCGGACACGGTGTAGTAGCCGCGCTGCTGGATGGCAGCCGGGCGAATCTCAGAAGAACCTTCCGAGACCGGCAGATAAGCCACGCCGGCGTTAAAGCGGGTGGAACGGTTGCCGTAGTTGTCGCCCCACTGGCTTTCGGTATAGGAATCGTAACGGGTGGGATAATCCACCGTATCCAGGATGGCGCCGGTCTCGCCGTCGAAAGCGGTGAGGAACTCGTCCACGCCCACCTTGGTTTCCTTACCGGTGGTGGGATCCACGTCCATGCTGGTCGGGTCGCCGACTACGCCCAGAACCACAGTTTCGTCCATGATTCCCTCGGCGTTGGGCGCGTAAACGGTGGCGCCGTTGGCGGTGCGGATGATGAAGTCCGCCTTGCCGTTTTGCTCAAAGTCAAAGAGCAGGAATTGGTTGGTATGGGCGCCGGACATGGTGTTCGTACCCATGTTGATGCGCCAGAGGATGGTGCCGTCGAGCTTGTAGCAGTCGAACAGGGTCGGGCTGGTGGGCGTGCGTCCGGAAGAGTCGATGGCGTTGGCCGGATACCATTTGACCACGATCTCGTATTCGCCGTCGCCGTCCACATCGCCGACGCTGGCGTCATTGAGGGTGTACTCGGCCAGATCGCCCTTGATGGTCGCCTTGGGCTCGGGCTTCTGGACCGGGATGTTCATGTAGTTATGTTCCAGAGCGGTAAAGGGCTCGGACATGGAGGATTTCCCGTTCAGGATGGATTCGATCACATAGACGTCGCCCGGCTTGCCGGCGTCGTCGGTGTAGTTGGTCACATTGGTGATGGGCTGGGCATTGATCTTCACGTCGTTGCGGTAGACGTTGAAAGCAATGTTCGAGCCGTATTCGGAAGCCAGCAGGCGCCAGCTGATAAACATGCCGCTGCCGTTGTTGAGCGCGACCACACCGCGGTCCAGCCACTCCATCGAACGCTCATAACCGTTGTAGTTGGAGGAGGGCTTGGTGTAGATGACCGCGATTTTTGCCGTCAGGTTATTGCCGTTGCCGAATGCGCCGTCCTTAGGCAGAACAGGAGCGGTGTAGAAATAGGTGCCTTCCGCTTCCGGGTTGAAGGGACGGTCGGAGGTCCATTCGCCCAGCTGGGCGATGGCAGTGGTGCCGTCTTCCAAAAAGACCTTGGTCTCGGTGGGGAGGGTGGGCATCGGCTCGCCGAAGTCGACGCCGATGTTCTTCGGATTGGAGACGGAGGCGATATCCGGATACCGCTTGTAGGTCACCGTGAAGGTAGCCTGCAGATCGCGGATGTTGTCGTATTCACCGACAATCAAAGGCGCGGTCATGGTATAGACGCCGTTTGCATCCGGATTGAAGGCAGGCGTGCAGGTCCACTCACCCACCGGGATGTCCACGGTGGAGTAGTTGCCCAGCGTGGCTTTGACGGTAGCGGGCTTCGGGAATTCTTCGCCGTAGCCGATGGTCACGTCGTCCGGGTTCGTAATGGACAGAATCGCGTTGTCCGCATAAGCTTCGCTGGTTATCTCGAAGTTATCAAAGCCCATGGTATTGCTGACGTTGCCGCCGTTCTTGGTATCATCGGCATTGCGGCCGCGGGCGGCGAAGATCCACATTTCCGTCAGATCCACCGCGTCCTCACGGATCGGAATGTTCGAGAAAACGGTAGGCGCGTCCTGAGAGTCTCTGGCCTTGATGGACAGGGTCGCCGTATGGGCGGTGTAGTCCAGCGTCAGGCTGATGCGTACCCAGGTACCGGCCTTGAATCCGGTGTCGGTGGCAAGACCGCGGCTGACGATGTTGCCGGTGAACAGAGCGGGGGCGTCTCCGGCATAGAAGGCCAGCTTGCCGTCCTTGGAGGTGTTGAAGGTAAAGGTCTGGCCGGCAGTGCTGTAAAAGCGCAGCTCTGCCACGTTGTGCTCGTTGGGAACGGTTCCGGGCAGGTAATCGAAGTTGATAACCGCTTTGGTGCCTTCCTTCGGCTCAAAGGTCTTCAGGTTGCCTCGGTTACCGCCGGAGCTGCCCAAATTCGCTTTCAGATAATGGTTGCTGTTTTCCTCTGCCGTTGAGAAGGAATAACCGGCGTCGGCGACTTTGCTGTCGGTTTTAAAACCCCAGTCGCCTACGTTGTCCCCTTCAAAATTTTCCAGCGGAAAATAGTCCTGCTGGGCAGCGAACACGGTCATCGGCATTACGCCGAAGATCAGCAGTGCGCTGAGCAGCAGTGCGAGGACTTTTTTTGCTCTCATGTTTGTACATCTCCCTTTTTTTCTAATTCTCCCGGTCCGGGATGTACTAATTGTAGCGAAGGTTCACAAAGAAATCAAGACAATTTCGCCATATTTACATAGAAAAATGATGAATGTTAGAACAACTATAGATGAAATACAAAAAAACTGCACAAATAAAGGCGGCGATTCCCGAAAAAGGGAACCGCCGCCCGAATAGGAGAAAGAATTAGCGTACCTTTACTTCCAGCGTCTGATCGCCGTAGAAAACACGGTCGTAATTGGCCGCCTTGGCAGTGAACACACGGTTGCCAAGAGAGCCAACGCTCATCTCACAGGTCCAGGTAATGGTGCCGTCGGCGTTTTCCACGCTGGTGCAGGAGATGGGCGCCAAGCCCATGTTGCTTTCATTGAAGAGGCGCACAATCTTGGCACTCTTGTTGGTCACGATTGTCACTGTAAAGGGTTCGTTGCGCTTGACCGGATCGGTAGGGCCGGTAACGGAAATCACCGAAGGTTTCGGGTCTTCGGGATTAACCGCCGGATCACCCACTTTGAAGGCTACCGTTTTGCCGGTATCCACGCCGTCCGCGAACAGCTTCAAAGTACGGTCGCCCTTGGTGCCCAGCGCGAAGGTCAGGGTCCAGGTCTTGGTGCCGTCGGCATTTTCCTGGTAGGAGCGGGTGGAAGCCAAACCGCTGCCGGCTTCACTGACCAGATAGGGCTTGACCACGTCGCCAGGCAGGACCGCGGTGACCGTGATGGTTTCATTTGGCACATAGGAATCCTTGTCTGTTTCCACCGTTACCTTGGAGAAATCAAGCTGAAGGTTGGCCAGCGCCAGGTTGATCTGTTCGGCAACGTAGTCGTAATCCGCCTGCAGAGACAGGTCGAAATCGATAAAATAACCCAGGTTGTACGCATCCATCAAAGCATCTCTGGATTCCTGCGTGTACTTGGTTTCAAAATCATCTTGTGAAATGATTTCGTAGGCTGCATCGGCAGCTTCCATCAAGGAGTTGTCGTCAATGACCGTGCCGGCCGGGACATAGTAGATACCGAAGTTGTCCACATTGGTGCTCCACAGAGTGGACAAGTCGTTGCCGCCGGTGTCGTTTTTGCCGCGGGCCGTGTACCAGATCATGGAGGTCAGGTCCTTGGCGTCTTCCGGAATGGCGATATCGGGAACATAGGCATATTCATCGGGATACTGGTCTACATCCTTTGATTCAATGTAAAGGTCGGCGGTGTGGGTGGTGTAGTCGAAAACAACCTGGATGGAATACCAGATGTCGTTGCGAAGCCCCAGGTCCACAGCCGGCCCCTTTTCAAAGCCGTCGCTCTGGATGTCGGCGTACTGGTAGCCAGCCACGTAACCAATGTGGCCGTTGTTGGAGGTTTTGAGGGTAAAGTAGGGATCCTTGGAGTTGGCGGAGCCCAGAAAGCGGAACTCAGTGACGTTGCGCCGGTCGGGATTGCCAGGCAGCCAGTCAAACTCCAGGGACAGCTTGTCGGATTCAACCGCATCGAACTTCTTGGTTCTGGAGCGGCCGCCGGAAGCGGACACATAGAAGTTGAGGTAATGGTTGCCGTTTTCCTCCAGCTCACGGGTGATCTCCAGTTGGCCGGTGGTCCCCCAGTTGGCTGCAAATTCGCCTTCCATATCGTCGTTGATGACGACGCCTAGGCCGTGTTCAAGGCCGTTTACGGCGTTGAGCATGTTGTTGAGGGCGGCGTTGAGCATATCGTCGGATGCCTTCTCGTCTTTCAGTACCTCTATTGCTTCTGTACCGGCCTGTGCCAGCGGTACATAGGATTCTAAGGTATAATGATAAGGAGCATGGCGCAGCTCATAGCCGTATTCGTTGACCAAGTTTTCCAGCGCCTCCCGCGGAGATTGCACATACTGACGGACCGTAATGGGTTCGGACATAGGGCCGGTACCGGTCAGGCCGGTGGCGGCGATGGCGTAGTCGTAATCGCCGGTGGCCGGGGATTCCAGGGTGACCCGCAGATTGGGAGCGGTCAGGTCCGGGGTGACGTAGGCAGTGCCTTCCCCAACCTTTTCATACGTGCTTGCATCCGCACCCGCGGCCTTGCGGTAGACGGGGAAGCGGACAATCATCTGATCGGGGTGGTAAATGACCGATTCGGGCATTTCCCACGTAAGGGTAACGCTGCCGGTGGTTTGACGAGCCACCGTAATGTTGGACACCACTGCAGTGGGGGCGTTTTCCGTGTTCAGAGGATGCGCCTTCACATAGGGCTTAATGGGGGTGTCTAGGTCTTTGAGGTCGTTGGTGATGATCTGCGCGCAGAGAATGCCGCCCACGCGGGAGGGATGAGTGCCGTCCACCGTCAGGTAGCTGCTGGCGGCAGGAACCGCTTTCTTATATGCGGCAAACTGGGGATTCATATCAATGAGAAGGACGTTTTCCTCTTGTGCCAGCTCACGCATATACTTCATGAAGTTGGCGTTGCCGGTATGCGGGGTCACAAGGACCGGCGTGCCGCCGAAGGCGCGCACGGCGTTGACGTACTTCATCAGATACTCTTTATACAGGGCCGAATCGTTGGGGTTGATATACCGCCGGCCAGCGGCCGTCTCGTTGATGCCCCATTCGATCATAACCGTATCGCCGGGCTTCGCGTCCACAAAGAAACGGTTGAAGTCGCCCTTGCTGATGAAGTTGCGGGCGGAATAGCCGCCGCGTCCCTTGTTGTCGATGATGACGTTGTCGGCAAAGAACTGCCGGTTGGCAAGCTCCGAGCCCCAGCCCGTCTGCTCCGGAATGGGGGTCAGGTCGGGCTGGTCATAGGGAGGATAGGTGGCGACCGTGGAATCCCCGATGAAGCGGATGCGGGGCTGCTCGCTGGCCGCCTGCTGCTCCACGCGGGTAATCTCCATGGCGTTGATGCGCCCCATACCGGAGACGCCGTCGTTTGTAAGACTGGTGGCCAGTTCCACCGTCAGCTTGCCGTCATACACGGCTACACGCACGGTATTGTCCCGCCACTCGCCGGCCTTGCTTTCAATCCAGCTGGCCTCGGAAGGCTCGGTGTATGCGTCGGCCCATTCTTCGGTGGACCACTTGACCGCGTTCATGTTGCCGTTTAAGTAAGCGCCGGAAACGTATTGGTTCCACTTTCCGCCCTGAATGATCCGCACGTCATACAGGCCGTTGGGCAGATCCACCGTAAAGGTCGGATAGGAATACTCCACCACCGAGCTGCTCACCTGGGTGCGGATGTTGTTGTAATTCACTCCGTCGCCGAGAATCGCGTCAGGAGGGTCCATTTCCGAAGAACCCGACAGCTGCCCGTCAAAGGGCTGCCAGCCGTATCCCTTGGCTTCGTCGTAGCGGTCATAGCCGCTGACGGAAATGTAGCCGTCGACCGGTTCCTGTGAACTGTTGCCAAAGTCGAACTTCATGGTCGACCCTACCGGGAAGGTTTCGTCGGTAGCCGGCGCCGCCGACGCGATGCCCGAGAACGCCACGCTGGACATCAGCATCAGCGCGCTCAAGGCGACGGACAATGCTTTCTTCCATGATTTTGCCATTTTTTCTCCTCCTTCGTTTGAAACCTGCATCTTTCTTGCCTGCCTGAGACCGTCCGCATTCAGACAGCCGGCAGGAAAGGCGCTTGTGCAGCCCTTCAACAAAAGCCGTGTTTCTCCCAGCCGGCTTTTATCAGAGGGGCCTTTGGGAATGCTCACGGTCCGTGTGCCGGTGGGCACGAGCCCGCTGTACGCATCTTCCAGGAGATAGCTTGTACAATTCGCACACATTTCCGCGTGAATACTCTTTTATTATAGCATTGACGCCTGTAAATACAACACCTAATCATTTGATTTTAACAAAATTTAGAGAAAAATTACGAAAAATTTGGAATGCACACGCTGCTGCGGCTTATACAGACGGAAACGGAGTACGGCGCAAGAGAATCGAGCAAAGGGCGGCGAAAATAATATGCATATTTTTATGCATGAGTTGAACTTATGCATAACCAGTGGTATAATTGAGCGCAAGAGGTGAGACGAAGATGTATTGCGCGATCATCGGAGACATCATTCAGTCCAAAGAGCTTGCCGACCGGGCCGGGGTCCAGGCAAAGCTGCAAGAGACGCTCACGCAGATCAACCGGCGATATGAAAAGGCCCTGGCGTCCGACTGCACCATTACCCTGGGCGATGAATTCCAGGCCCTTTTGTTTACGCCGGTTCCCGCTTTCGAGCTCATGGAAGAGGTGCAGCGTAGGATGCATCCGGTGCGTCTGCGCTTCGGCGTGGGGGTGGGGGAGATTACCACGCCCATTTCCCGCCGCCTGGCCATCGGGGCGGACGGCCCGGCCTACCACTACGCGCGCGCCATGATTGATCGGATGAAGGAAAGCGAGCGCGGACGGGAACGGCCCAGGGAAGAGCTTTTGTATTTTTCCGGGGACCCCGGCGACGGCCTTATTAACGCCGCCGCCCTCCTTTACCGTCAGGTGGAGCGGGACTGGACCGGTTCCCAGCGGGAGAAAATCGCCGCTTATCTGGAAACCGGGGGGACCCAGGAGAGCATCGCCGCCCGGCTGAACGTCTCCCAGTCCAGCGTCAACCGGGCCTTTAAAAGTGCTCGCCTTTATGAATATCGGTATGCCTTGGAGCAAATCCGCGCGTATCTGGAAAGCGTCTACGGGAGGTGGGAACTGTGATCAAAAGCGTGTGGTTTTTGGTGCTGCTGCTGGGACACCTCTTGGGAGATTTTACCTTCCAGACGCCGTCTTTGGCCAAAAAGAAAGCGGACAACCTGTTTTACGTGCTGCTCCACGGCGGAATTTATGCCTTGTGCATGGCCGGTGTCCTGGTGGCTGCGTTTCCCTTTTCCTTTGCGCTTCTCTATGTGGGCCTTTTGGCCGCTTTGACCCATCTGGCGGTGGATTTGGTGAAGTTTTTCCTGTCCCGGCAAAAGGAACTGGCTCAGACCCACGCCGCCGCCCTCTTTCTAGGGGACCAGGCGGCCCATCTTCTGATTCTGCTGGCTCTTTCCCTTTTCGTTGGGGATGGGACGCTTTCGCTGCGGACCTGGCCGGAACCGGTGGCGGCCAACCTCGCCTTTACCACCGGGGAGTTGCTTAAAGCGGCCCTCCTCCTTTTGCTGGCGGGCAAGCCGGCAAACCTGCTCTTTCTCACCCTGTTTCGCAAGTTTCGCCCCCAGAAGGACGGACAGGAGGAAGTGAAAAACGCGGGAGCCACCATCGGCACCCTGGAACGGATTGTCATGATGACCATGCTCTGCCTGGGGCAGTACGCGGCGGTGGGGCTGGTGCTCACCGCCAAATCCATCGCCCGGTATGACCGGATTTCCAAGGAGCCGAAATTTGCCGAATACTATCTGTTGGGGACTCTGACGAGCCTTTTTTATTCGGTGGCCGCCGTTTTCCTGCTTTGGTAGGAGGGTGCGCGTTCCCGGCGGCTGTGTCGGCAAGAGACCCGCAGGCTTGCGGCTTTTAGCTGAAAAATTTTTACGGACTCCCTTGACAAAGGGGGCGGACGTGCATATAATAGGGTCAAATCAAATATGATTTTCCAAAGACGTAGAAGGGAATAAGACACAGCTGAAGGCTTTCAGAGAACCGGCGGAAGGTGCGAGCCGGCAGCGGACGTTGTGTGTATAGCTCATCCCTGAGTTGCCCGTCTGAAACTCCTGTGGAGCAGTAGGAAGGGACGCTTGTGACGGCGTTATCGGTCAAGGCCTTGCTAGAGGCCGGTGAGGATGCGGGCAAACCGCATCGAAATAGGGTGGTACCGCGTAGAATGGTAATTCGACGCCCCTGTATGTGAGTGTTTCACATACAGGGGCTTTTTTGTACCCCAAACCCCGTTGCTCTTTTTCACCGGCTGACAAACTGATTTTTGAAAGGAGCATGTCCCATGAAAGAAGCGTTTCGAAAGTACATTCCGTTCACTCCCGTCGACCTGCCCGACCGGCAGTGGCCGGGGAAGACCATCGCCAAAGCCCCCATCTGGTGCTCGGTGGACCTGCGCGACGGCAACCAGGCGCTGGTCAATCCCATGAACCTGCAGGAAAAGCTCAAGATGTTTCATACTCTGGTGGACGTGGGGTTCAAGGAGATTGAGGTGGGATTCCCGTCGGCGTCCGAGACGGAGTATGAAATTCTGCGTACTCTCATCGAAGAAAACCACATCCCCGACGACGTAACCATCCAGGTCCTGGTGCAGGCACGGCCTCATCTCATCCGCAAAACCTTTGAGGCCATCCGCGGCGCCAAGAACGTCATCGTCCATTTCTATAATTCCACCTCCACCCTGCAGCGCAAGGTGGTGTTCAAAAAGGATATGGCCGGCATCATCGACATTGCGGTGGAAGGCGCCAGGCTCATCCGGGAGCTCACCCGGGAGATGGACGGTTCCGGCACCAACATTCGTTTTGAATATTCCCCCGAATCCTTTTCCGGCACGGAAGGGGAAAACGCGGTGGCCATCTGCCAGCAGGTGCTGGAGGCCCTGGGCGCCACCCGGGAGAACAAGGTGATTTTGAACCTGCCCTCCACCGTGCAGATGAGCACGCCCAACGGCTTTGCCGATCAGGTGGAGTACTTTTGCCGCAACCTGCCCTGGCGGGACCGGGCCATTGTTTCCGTCCATCCCCACAACGACCGGGGCACCGGCGTGGCGGATGCGGAGCTGGCGATGATGGCGGGGGCCGACCGGGTGGAAGGCACTCTGTTCGGCAACGGCGAACGCACCGGCAATGTGGACATTGTGACGCTGGCCTTAAACATGTATACCCAGGGCGTGGACCCCAAGCTGGATTTCAGCAACATCAACGCCGTGCGGGAGGTCTATGAGGCATGCACCAAGATGCCCGTCCACCAGCGCCACCCTTACGCGGGTGAGCTGGTCTTCACCGCCTTCTCCGGCTCCCATCAGGACGCCATCTCCAAGGGCAAGGCGTATATGAAGGAGAGCGGCACCCCGTACTGGGAGGTTCCCTACCTGCCCATCGACCCGGCGGACATCGGCCGTCAGTACGAGCCGGTCATCCGCATCAATTCCCAGTCTGGCAAGGGCGGCGCCGCCTACGTCATGCAGGCGGAGTTCGGCTACAACCTGCCTAAAGAGATGCATCCGGAGTTTGGGCGCATCGTCAAGGCCGCTTGTGACCAGGCCGGCCGGGAGCTCAAGCCCAGGGAAATTTTCGATCTCTTCGAAAAGGAATACCTGGACATCCGCACCCCCTACCTGCTCAAGCGGCATAAGATCAACCAGGAATCGGGCACCAACGGGGAGGCAGCCGTCTGCTTTGAGGGCGTGGTATCCTGCGAGGGCAAGGATATGGAGATCACCGGCCACGGCAACGGCCCCATCGACGCCTTCTTCAATGCCATCCAGCAAATCGGCGTGGAGGGCTACCAGTTTATTTCCTACCATGAGCACGCCATCTCCAAAGGGTCTGATTCCAAGGCCATCGCCTACATTCATTTAAAGAACCCGGCCGGCGAGGACGTGTTCGGCGTGGGCGTCGCCAGCAACATCAACATCGCCTCCATTCGGGGCGTGTTGTGCGCCATCAACCGCTCGGTATCCAAATAAGGCGCCCGCAGGTGCGGGGACCCAGCTAAAGGCTCATTGCCTGCGGCGCACGGCCGTACCGCAGGCATAGCGACGTCTGTCCACCTCCTTTTCGGCGGACAGGCCGGTACATATTATAATAAAGGTGTGGTTTCATCCATGAAAAACTATCAGGTGGTGCTCCTGAAAGGAGACGGAATTGGTCCGGAGATCGTCCGGGAAGCGGTCAAGGTTCTGGACAAAACGGCGCAGAAATTCCGCTTTGGCGTGACCTATACCGACGCCCTCTTAGGCGGCGCGGCCATTGACCAGACCGGCGTTCCGCTTCCAAAGGAAACGGTGGAGCTCTGCAACCAGGCCGACGCGGTGCTTCTGGGCGCTGTGGGAGGCCCGAAATGGGAGACGCTTCCCGGCAACCTGCGTCCGGAGGCGGGGCTTCTGGGCATCCGTTCGGCCATGGGCCTGTTCGCGAACCTGCGCCCGGCGAAGATCTTTGCTCCCCTGCGCGCGTCCTCTCCCCTGCGCGGCGATATCATCGGTGAGGACCTGGACATTCTGGTGGTGCGGGAGCTTACCGGCGGCATTTACTTCGGCGAGCGGGGCCGCCGGGAGGTAAACGGCCAGCCGGCCGCCTACGATACCGAGCAGTATACCGTCCCCGAAATCGAGCGCATCGCCCGGGTAGGGTTCGACTCCGCCCGCAAGCGGGGCAAGAAGCTCTGCTCGGTGGATAAGGCCAACGTCCTGGAGGCCTCTCGTCTGTGGCGGGAAACAGTCATCCGCATCAGCGCGGAGTACCCGGACGTGGAGCTTTCCCACATGTATGTGGACAACTGCGCCATGCAGCTGGTGCGCAACCCCAAGCAGTTCGACGTAATCGTCACCAACAACATTTTCGGTGACATTCTTTCCGACGAAGCCTCCATGATCAGCGGCTCCATCGGTATGCTCGCCTCTGCCAGCCTGGGCAGCGGCAAAAACGGCCTTTTTGAACCCATTCACGGTTCTGCGCCGGACATTGCCGGCCAAGGCATCGCAAATCCCCTGGCCACCATCCTGTCGGTGTCCATGCTGCTGCGCTATTCCCTGGAGGAACCTCAGGCGGCCGACGCCATCGAGGCGGCGGTGGCGAAGGTACTCGACGAAGGCTACCGCACGCCCGATATCTTTACCGAAGGCGGCAAGAAGGTCGATACCGCTCAGATGGGCGATTTGGTCGCGGCCTGTATTTAACTTATATTACGTCAAAAGAAACCGGCCGCACACAGGTGCCTGTGCGGCCGGTTTTCTTTTGACAGACGACGGCGAAAAAGGATACCCTATCGTCTTTTTGTGAATGTTTTACACGCTCGCGAAGATAAAACCCGGTTTGGCCTTCCGGAACTATAAAATAGCGGTTTTTTTGTATGAATATTTTGCCATGTCAAAAAATCGAATAAAAAAGCCGCCCGGTTGCAGGCGGCAAAGAAATAACGTTTGGTACTTGCGGCGCACGCGCATGAAGGACAAGGCGGCGAAGAGCCCCCTTGGCTGCGTCCGTTTTCAAAAAGGCGTCTGCCCGGCAGAAGCGAACAGCAAAAAAGTGGCGGGGATTTCGGAATCTCCGTCACTTTCTTGATAACAGGGAAGAGGTTGGACCAAACTCTTTGGCAAAGCCTTATGTAGGAGGCTTTGCCACTTATTTCGTGCGTTCGGTGAGTTCCTTGATACAGTTCGGGCAGATGTTGCGGCCCTTGTAGTTGATGATGTCTCTCGCGTCATTGCAAAAGATGCAAGCCGGCTCATATCTCTTGAGGATGATGCTGCCGCCATCCACGAAAATCTCCAGCGGATCCTTTTCGTTGATGTCCAGCGTGCGGCGGAGTTCGATGGGAAGGACGATACGGCCCAGCTCATCGACTTTGCGGACGATACCAGTAGATTTCATAAATGCTGCCCCCTTATATTGATAGGTTAAAATCCTATCTTGTCTTCATAATAATAATATTTTCCATAGATGTCAACCGAAAATCTTATATTAATTGATAATAGTTTAAATTTCTCTCGAGATTGTTAAATAAATAACAAAACAGTGCGTCGAAATTACTCGAAATTGGAAAGATTATGACTAAATTGTGAGGAAAAATTACTTCATACAAATCAATATTTTAAGTTGTATCTACAAATGATTTTAGGATAAAGTTTCCAAAAGCCAGCATTCCCAGATTTAGGATGATAAAGGAATGAATTTCCGCCGCCTTTCATATACATGCAAATGGACGGTTTCTTTGCATACATCTCTGCACAAAGGCCTCCAAAACCATGGAAGGGAATGGGCGCGTATGCTCAATTATATATGGGCGGGCCTGATGGTGCTGTCGGTGGTGTTCGGCATCTGCAACGGCCGCATGAGCGAGGTGTCCGCCGCCATCATGAGCGGCGGCGGGAAGGCGGTGGAACTGACGCTGGGCCTCCTGGGTGCCATGTGCTTCTGGGGCGGGATCATGAACGTGGCGGATAAAGCGGGGGTAACCGCCCGGATCAGCCGGCTCATCAGTCCCATCACCAAACGCATCTTCAAAGGAATGGACCCCAAAAGCGCCCCTGCTAAGGCCATCTCCATGAATATCACCGCAAATCTTCTGGGCCTGGGAAACGCCGCTACCCCTTTGGGGCTGAAGGCTATGCGGGAAATGCAGAGGGAGAACAAGGTGCCCGAACGGGCCACCAAGCATATGATTTTCTTTGTGGTGCTCAACACCGCCTCCATCCAGCTGATCCCCACTACCGTGGCGGTGCTGCGCGGGAACTACGGCGCCGCCTCACCCATGGACATTCTGCCGGCGGTGTGGATCACCAGTATCGTCTCCTTGACCGCCGGCCTGGTGACCGCCTGGCTCTTAGGACGGTTCGAACGGAAAAAATAGACGCACGCCGGCAGAGCGAGGAGGAGAATCATGGCACAGCTGAGCGATTATCTTCTTCCCATCCTGGTTGGGGCGGCGGTGCTGTTCGCCTTGTTTAAGGGAGTCGCATCCTTCGACGTGTTCGGCGGCGGCGCCAAGGAAGGCTTCGAGACCACCATTAAACTGCTGCCTACCCTGGTAGGGCTGATTACCGCAGTGGAAATGTTCAAAGCGTCGGGCGGCCTCGACGTGCTGGTGCACGCCTTGTCTCCGGTGGCGCAGGCGCTGGGCCTGCCCCAGGAGGTTATGCCTCTCGCGCTGCTGCGCCCCATATCGGGGGGCGGATCCCTGGCCATATTGGAGAGCATCTTTCAGGACAATGCGCCCGACTCCTTCGCCGGCCGGGTGGCATCGGTGATGATGGGATCCACGGAAACCACCTTTTACGCCGTAGCCGCCTATTTCGGCGCGGTGGGCGTCAAGCAGATCCGCTATACCGTGCCCGCAGCGCTGACTGCGGACCTGGTGGGGTTTGTCATGAGTGCGCTGACCGTTCGCCTGCTTTTTGGCGTATAGGGATTGACGAGGCGGGGGCAGACACGTACAATATACCTATTATATATCCACTCAATTGGAATAGGAGGCGTCTTATGGCAGTGATACGGCTGGACCGTATGCTTTCCGGACAGGGCGTATGCAGCCGAAGGGAAGCGGGAATGCTGGTCCGCAAGGGAGCGGTTGCGGTAAACGGCCGGACGGCCCGCAATCCCGAACAAAAGGTGGACCCGTGTGAGGACGTGGTGGCGGTGAACGGCCAGCCTCTTATTTATAAGGAGTACCTTTATATTTTGCTCAATAAGCCGAAGGGGGTGGTGAGCGCCAGCAGCGACCCCAGGCAAAGGACCGTGCTCGACCTGCTGCCCGCCTCTTTGCGCCGCCGTGGCCTATTCCCGGTGGGCAGGCTCGACAAGGACACCACTGGCCTGCTGCTCATCACCGACGACGGGGATTTTGCCCACAAGCTCATGTCCCCCAAAAAAGAGGTATACAAAACCTATGCGGCAAAGCTGGACGGGCCTGTGGGAAAAAGGGAAGCGGAAGCTTTCGCCCGGGGGCTGATTTTGAAGGACGGCACTCCATGCCGCCCGGCGGTTCTCCTTCTGCCCGGGGACGGTTCGAACACCGCTACCGTGCGCATCTGCGAAGGGATGTACCATCAGGTCAAGCGCATGTTTGAAGCGGTGGGACGACAGGTGGTGGAACTGCACCGTACGGCCATCGGAAATTTTACGTTGGAAAACGAGCTGCCAAGCGGAAAATGCCGGGAATTGACGGAAGAAGAGATAGCGTTGCTGCGAAAAAATGCGCAGGACAGCGAAAAGGAAATCTGTTGAAAATCCATAAGAAATCAAAATGCATTTTGACCGGGAGCAAAAAAAGGTTCGTGAAATCGTCTTAAAAAGAAACAAAAATATGTACGTTTTTTGAACTGCTGGGCGTTTTACATAATCCTCAAAAGCAAAGTTTGGGTAATTAATGACTGTTCTTCGCTTCGAGTTTCTGATATAGTATTATACACAGAGTGATGCCGAATACGAGCAATTCGAACCACAATACAACTCAGGAGGCTATTAAAATGGCAGGTTTATCACTAAAGAAC
The DNA here is from genome assembly GCF_040096205.1 of Solibaculum intestinale. Taxonomy (NCBI): domain Bacteria; kingdom Bacillati; phylum Bacillota; class Clostridia; order Eubacteriales; family Oscillospiraceae; genus Solibaculum; species Solibaculum intestinale. The sequence goes on from NZ_JBBMFD010000005.1 coordinate 55,805, forward strand.
ATTTACAAGATTTACTCGGGCAATGTCACAGCGGTTTCTGACTTTAATCTTGAAATTGAGGATAAGGAATTTATCATCCTTGTCGGTCCTTCCGGCTGTGGTAAGTCCACCACCCTGCGTATGATCGCGGGTCTGGAGGAAATCAGCAAGGGCGAACTCTACATCGGTGACCGTCTGGTCAACAACGTTCCTCCGAAGGATCGCGATATCGCGATGGTGTTCCAGAACTACGCCCTGTATCCCCACATGACCGTGTTTGACAACATGGCGTTCGGCCTGAAGCTGCGCAAGGTTCCGAAGGATCAGATCAAGCGCCGCGTGGAAGAGGCCGCCCGCATCCTGGATATCTCTCACCTGCTCGACCGTAAGCCGAAGGCGCTCTCCGGCGGTCAGCGTCAGCGTGTTGCTCTGGGTCGTGCCATCGTGCGTGAGCCGAAGGTCTTCCTGCTTGACGAACCGTTGTCCAACTTGGACGCCAAGCTGCGTGCGCAGATGCGTACCGAGCTTGCCAAGCTTCATAAGAGACTGGGCACCACCTTCATTTACGTTACTCATGACCAGACCGAAGCTATGACCATGGGCGACCGCATTGTGGTTATGAAGGATGGTCTGATTCAGCAGGTCGATACTCCGCAAAACCTGTACGACAAGCCCTGCAACATGTTCGTTGCCGGCTTCATCGGTTCTCCCCAGATGAACAACATCGACGTGGTCATCGAGAAGAAGGGCAACGATTACTTTGCCAAGTTCGCCAACTACGCCATCAAGCTGCCGGCGAACAAGTCCGAAGGCGGTAAGCTGGATGCTTACATCGGCAAGGAAGTGGTCATGGGCATCCGTCCGGAGCATATTAAGGACGAAGACCTGCACATCGAGGACAATCCCGATGGCATCGTGAACGCTGATGTGGAAGTGACCGAGCTGATGGGCGCTGAGATTTACCTCTACGTGACCCTGGCTGGTACTCCTATGATCTGCCGCGTGGCTCCGACTTCCACTGCGAAGACCGGCGAGTCTGTTAAGCTGGCGATCGACACCACCAAGATCCACCTCTTCGACAAAGAGACCGAGAGAACCATCACCAACTAATTGGATTTTGAGCCATAAAAAACCGCTGTGGGTTTTCCCACAGCGGTTTTTTTCGTGGAAGCCGGGCGCGGGCATCAAGGAGAGAAACCAGCCGGAGAGGTAGGCTTGACTCGAGGATCATATGAAAGCCAGAGCATGGTTGCCTTATGGATTAAACAGGAAAAGAATATGGCATACTATATAAAAATCTGTACAATTAGAAAGAGGTTTTCTCCGTTGTTTTTCCTCATTCCGCTAAATTGTTACCATTTTGAAACTTTTATCGTGGAATTGTTGCAAAGAGTCTCAAATTTGTGTAGAATAAGCTTAATGATCGAAAAAGAGTGGGAAGAAATCTGACATTTTGTTCGATTTGTTTTGGGTAATGTAAATATAGGAGGGAATTTGATATGTCCAACAGATTGTTCCAGGGCGTTGTGGTACAAATGAGGGATGCCATCGACCGCACCATTGGAGTCATCGACGAGTCTTCCACCATTATCGCGTGCAGCGAATTGGGCCGGATCGGCGAAACCATAGAGAAAATCTCCACCGAAACCTTGTCGGTGGCCGACCTTCTTATCAGCGACGGGTATACCTACCGGGCGTTCACCGGAGTGACCAAATCGGATTATGCGGTGTTTGTGGAAGGAACGGACGAGCTTGCGGCAAAGTACGTTTCGCTTCTGTCCATTGCGCTTTATAACATCAAGCAGTACTACGACGAAAAGTATGACCGGGGCAATTTCATGAAGAACGTGATTTTGGACAACATCCTTCCCGGCGACATTTACCTCAAGGCACGGGAGCTCCGCTTCAATACCGACGTGACCCGCGTGGTGCTCCTCATTCGTATTTCCACCCGCACCGACGTGTCGGCTTATGATGTGGTCCAGAACCTGTTCCCTGATAAAAATAAGGATTTTGTCATCAACATCAACGAAACGGACATTGCCCTCATTAAGGAAATCCGGTCAAATATTGAGACCAAGGACCTGGAAAAGCTGGCCCGCTCCATTGTGGACACCCTCAGCGGCGAGTTCTATACCCATGCATTTGTGGGCATCGGTACCACGGTCACCGGCATCAAGGACCTGGCTCGTTCCTTCAAGGAAGCCCAGGTGGCGCTGGAGGTGGGAAAGGTGTTCGACACCGACAAGACCATCGTCAGCTACGACAATCTGGGCATTGCCCGTCTGATTTACCAGCTGCCCACCACGCTTTGCGAGATGTTCCTCAAAGAAGTGTTCAAGAAAGGCGCCATCGAATCGCTCGACCAGGAGACCCTGTTCACCATCCAGCGCTTCTTCGAGAACAACCTGAACGTTTCCGAGACCTCCCGGAAGCTGTTCGTCCACCGCAACACGCTTGTATACCGCTTGGAAAAAATCAAGAAGCTCACCGGATTGGATCTGCGTGAATTTGACCACGCCATCGTGTTCAAGGTGGCGCTCATGGTAAAGAAATATCTTTCTGCCAACCCTGTAAAGTATTGAGTTTACAGGATGAAGCAGCTTGAAAAGGAAAGAACGTGTGTCCGGGTCTGTACAGCAGGTCCGGACATTCGGTTTGCTTGAACGGAAAATTTCCGTTCTTTTCCTAAAGGATCCACAAAATGCTTCCATCTGCCGCCCGCCATGGGCAGGGGCCTCTTTTGCTGCAGCAGCGGGAGATCTGTTTTGAAAACCGGCAGAAATCTACATAAGAAGGGTAGGGAGCGAATGATTGAATTTCGTGGCGTAACGAAAACCTATCCCAACGGAACGACCGCGCTCAAGGACGTGAACCTCACCATCGAGGACGGAGAATTCGTCTTTATCGTCGGCTCATCCGGCGCGGGAAAGAGTACCTTTTTAAAATTGATTATCCGCGAGGAGGTCGCCAATGCCGGAAAAATCCGGGTCAATGGCTTTGACTTTTCCACGATGAAAAAACGGGATGTTCCGTATATGCGCAGGACCATGGGAATCGTGTTTCAGGATTTCCGCTTGATTCCCAAGATGACCGTGTTTGACAATGTAGCTTTCGCCATGCGGGTAACCGGTGCACCGCCCAGGCAGATCCGAAAGCGGGTTTCCAAGGTGCTGGCTCTGGTGGGCCTGAGCCACAAGGCCCGCTGTATGCCGGGGGAGCTCTCCGGCGGCGAACAGCAGAGAGTGGGCCTGGCGAGAGCCATGGTCAACAACCCGAAGATGATCGTGGCGGACGAGCCCACCGGAAACATCGACCCGGAACGGTCTTTTGAGATGGTCAAGCTTCTCAGTGAGATCAACCGCCGCGGCACCACTGTGCTGATGGTAACCCATGAAAGGAGTCTGGTGGAACGCTTCGACCGCCGGGTGATCCAGATTGACGACGGAAGCGTGATTTCCGATACGGGGGTGAAAGAATCGCATGAAGACGAGTAGCCTCGGGTATCTGATTCGAGAGGGCTTCCGTAGCCTGTGGACCAACCGGAACATGGCGCTGGCGTCGGTGGGCGTGCTGCTGTCCTGCCTGGTGCTGCTGGGCAGTGCGGTTTTGGTGGTGCTCAACATCAATCAGGCGGTGGGATGGATGGAAAGCCAGAACATTGTGATGGTTTACTTAAAGAGCGGGACCACCCAGGCGGATATCGATGCGGTTCAGGCGAAATTCGCCCAAATGGACAACATTGCACAGACCAAGTTCATCTCCAAGGAAGAGGCGCTGGAAACCCAGAAAAAGGCGCTGGGAGAGGACGGGGACCTGTTCGACGGATACAAGGGTGAGAACCCTTTCCCGGATGCGTATCAGGTTTCGGTCAAGGATGTGGAGCGGTATACCGAGACGGTGGAGGAACTGCGGGGCATTACACAGGTGGAAAAGGTGTCCGAGCGTACCGAGGAAGCGGAGGCCATGTTAAATGTGCGTAACACCGTGTCGGTCATCAGCTTCTGGGTCATCGGCCTGCTGATTTTGGTGGCCCTCTTTATCATTTCCAACACCATTAAGATTACCATCTATGAGCGCCGTCTGGAAGTGAGCATCATGAAATCGGTGGGTGCTACCAACGGGTTTATTACCATGCCTTTCATTATCGAAGGAATGCTCATCGGCCTGATTGCAGGCCTGTTGTCCACGGGGATTTTGTGGTATGTCTACGGCTTGGCTGCCGACGGGATTCTCAAGATGTCCGCCTTTGCGACCCTGGTTCCCTTCTCCGACGTGGGATGGTTGATCCTGCTGTGCTTTTTGGGAATCGGGATGGCCGCAGGCGCATTGGGCAGCTTTATTTCCGTACAACGCTATTTAAGAACCAACGGCGGAGGTGTTTACAATGTCCTATAAATCTTTGGGCCGGAGGAAAGGCCTGAAAACCAAATTTCTGTGCCTGCTGACTGTTCTGACCGTGATGATCGGCTCCATGCCGATGACGGCGCTGGGTTTGACTCAGGCGGAAGCGGACAAGATGCGCAAAGAATTGGATGCAAAGATTGCCGATTTGCAAACCCAATACAACACGGCTTTGCAAAACCAGGAGGACGCACAGGGGCAGATTGTCATCATTGAGGAAAGCATTCAAACTCTGGAAGAGCAACAGGCCGTGATCAACGATCAGATCGCCCAGCTGGACACCACCATCCAGGAATATGACCGGCAGCTTCAGGAACTGGACGGAAAGGTGCAGGCGACGCAGCAGGAGATTGATGGCCTAAACGCCAGGATCACCCAGCTAGAGACGGACTTGAGCGCAAAGGAAGCCCAGGTGGACGATACCTACGAGGTGTTCATGCAGCGCATGCGCGTGCTTTATATGAGCGGAGAGGTTTCCTCGCTGACCATGTTTTTTAATTCCGGGGATTTTGCCGATTATCTCTATCAGGCAGAGGTCAAGCAGCGGCTTGCCGAGCAGGACAAGCAGCTGGTGGACACCCTTCGCACTCAAATTGAGGAAATGAATGCCACCAAGGCGGACATTGAGACCTCCAAACAGACCCTTTCCGCCAAGATGGACGAGCTTCAGGCCGCCCGCGGTGAACAGCAGGATAAGAAAAATCAGGTGCAGGCGGAGAAGGCCAAGCAGGTAGAGGCCAAGCAGGCGCTTGACAGCAATGTGGCCGAGCTTGCAAATCTGCGAAGCGAGCAGCAGGCCAAAGTGGAGTATGCCCAGAGGCAGCAAGCGAAGGCTCAGCAGGGTATCAGCGCTGCCCAGGAGGAAAAGAGCTCTATCCAGGTGACCGAGCAGGGCAAAGATGAGAACCCGGTTGTTCCGCCCGTGGATGAAGATCCTTCGGCTATGAACTTCATTTGGCCGGTTCCCGGGTATGACCGTCCCAGCAACATTTCTTCTCCCTATGGAAACCGCGTAATCTTCGGCAGGCTGGAATTCCATAGCGGCATTGACATCGCCGGCTACGGCGATTACGGCCACATTGCCGGCAAGACCATTGTGGCCGCAGAGGACGGCGTGGTGACCATTGCGAAAAACGACGGTCAGTGGAATTACGGCTGGGGCAATTACGTAAGCATTGACCATGGCATCAACAGCGCCGACGGCAAACGGTATGAAACCTTTTACGGCCATACCCAGACGGTGCTTGTAAGCGTGGGGCAGTATGTGACCAAGGGGACCCCCATCGCTCTGGTAGGCACAACCGGCAACTCCACTGGCTATCACCTGCACTTTGAGGTGCGGGCGAATAACCAGTATCAAAACCCCATGAATTACGTGCACACCCGTTAACAACGGAAGAAAAAGAGGCCGCGGTAAGCGGCCTCTTGCGTCGGAGGTATGGGTGGGAATCCGCCTGTGCTTCATTAGAACGGCCGGCTCTTTTCCGTGCGAAAGGGCTTCGGGCATATGTGAATTCTGCGCACGGAGAAACGGCGGAACTAGATGAACAAACGAATCCCACTGGGCATTACGCTGGCGCTGATGATGCTGACGGCCGCGATTACCGTCACCATCACGATGGTGCTGTCCCAGCAAAAGTTTGACGAAAAGCTCGGCAACATCAACGAACGCCGCGCCATGTACGCAAAGATCAGCGAGATCGATACGAAGGTTCGGGAAAATTATTTTGGAGACATCGACGAAACCGAATTGATGGATATGGTGGCCAGCGGCTATTTGGCCGGGATTGGGGATAAGTATTCCTCCTACCTGACCGCCGCCCAGACCGCCGAACTCAACAGTGAAATCAACGGCAAGGCCACCGGCGTAGGCCTTCGGGTGACGGAATACACCGACGGCAACATTTACGTCTACCAAGTGATGGCCACCTCTCCGGCCCAGACCGCCGGCGTGCAGAAGGGAGACGTGATCATCCGCGTGGGGGACAGCGCCGTTGCAGACCTTGGATACCGGGAAGCCACCAAGCTGCTCAGCGGTGAGGTGGGTTCCACCGTGAACATTACCGTGCGCCGCGGGGAAGAGGAGATACCCTTCACTCTGGCCCGGGCAAGCTATGAGAACTACACCGTATCCGCCGGTATCATGAGCGGCGTGGGCATTGTCAAGATCGACGAATTCAACAACAACACCGACGAACAGTTTATCGGCGCGGTAGAGGCGCTGCTGGCTCAGGAGCCGGTGGGTCTGGTGTTTGATCTGCGGGGCAATACGGGAGGCACACTGGAATCGGTGTGCGCCATGCTCGATTACCTGCTCCCGGCTGGCGACGTGGTTTCCAGGACCGACAGCACTGGTACCCATGTGATCTATACCTCCGACGACCATGAGGTGGACATTCCCATGACCGTGCTGGTCAACGAGAAAACCGCTTCGGCGGCGGAACTCTTTGCCTGCGCCCTGCGCGATTACGGCAAGGCCCAGCTGGTGGGCACTACCACCTACGGCAAAGGCAGCATTCAAAGTCTCTTTACCCTGACCGACGGCTCCAGCATCAATCTGACCGTCGCCAAGTTCAATCCGCCCAAATCGGAGAACTTTGAGGGCGTGGGCCTGACGCCGGATGTGGAGGTCCGCCTGAGCACCGAGGAAAAGCAGAACTTTTATTTCCTCAACCCCATGGATGACCCGCAGCTGAAAAAGGCGCTGGAGCTTCTCAATCCGCCGGTCCCCACCGACTATATTGAGGTTCCCTTCTCGCCCGCGCCCACCTATGTTCCCAATGGGAATACGTCGGCGGCGCCGGATTCCGGGGAAAGCGGGACGCCTCCCGCCTCTTCTGAAGAGGCAGTCTCCAGTGAGGAGCCTGCTGGGGACAGCGCCGCATAAGCGGGAATCGGTAAAGAAGGAGCCGTGGCTTTGCCTGCGGCTCTTTTTTTACATGGAAAGACCGCAGGCGAGCCGCTCTTGCAAAGAGAAACAAAGTGTAAAATTTACAGGATCTTTCTGCGTTTTTGCAAATTTCGCAGAAAAAACGCATATGATTGGGTATGGTGCATGAAGTTTGAAATGCTATATGGTATTTATTTCATAAAAATATACCGTATGTATTTCAACTTCCGCTTTTGATCACATAGACGAGGTGAAGAGAATGTTTTCCGTACTCAATCTGCAAGAGCACATATCGCAAGGATTTTGGGAAAAACTGACCGGGTGGATCAAACGCAACCCGGTGGGAGCGGAGCTTATAAAATCCGGCCCGGTGCGGTATTGGGAAGTCAAATGGGAGCAGCGGGGAAACCGCCCGGTGCCGTGGGGACAAATTCAGGAGCTGGCCCGGTGGGCACCGGCGGGGATTTTGCTTCCCAAAGGGGTAGAGCCGCCCGAGGGGATTGATCTGCCGCTGGTACCCGGGGAAGGCCTGCAGCGCCACCTTCTGCAGGAAGCGGCGGTGGCGGCGGTAGGCGCCAGCCGAGCAGAACCTCTAAAGCTGTCGGTGGCGGTGTTCGACCCCGACGGGCGGCTGGGCTCTCTGGCGGTGCGTTTCCTGCCCTATGCGGCCACCGTCAAGGTGATTACACAGAACCCCGAGCAGTTGCTGGACGCCCAGCGCCAGGCCATGGTGGAATACGGTGCGGCGCTGCTGGTTACCGACGAACCGGCCGCTGCCCGGGATTGCCCGGTAGCGGTGGCCACCGAAGGGCTGCCGGAAGGATACGAGGAAGGAGAACAGGTACTGTTTTCCTTGGAAAAGCGCCGCCCGTCGCCGCCCGGCCTGAGCGTTACCGGCTGCGTCGCCCGGCTGCGGGAGGACTGCGCCGCCGCCTGCCCCTCTTTTCTCGATCCCGAGCAGTTCGCCGCCGCCCTCTTTGTCACCCGCCAGTGCCCGGGCGGTTATTATGGAGGCGACTGCCGGCTGTCGGACGGGCGGCGGATGCCGGCCCAGCAGGTGGGTGAATGGATTGCCGCCTGCGTTCGCCAGGAATCGCCGCCGCTGGAAAGAAGGGCGTAGATGAAAGACGGAAAATTCCGCTTGTTTCCGAGAAATTTTGAGTTTTCCCCGTTGACATGAGAAACCGATTTGACTATAATTATTCTAATATGCGGGGTAATACAAATATGAAACCGGAACGCCTCCGCCTTTTAAGGCGGAGGCTATCATAATACAATGCGCAAGGACGCATTTTTGGAGGGTTTATCACAATGGCAATGGCAAAACAGGTGCTTCTGACGGATGAAGGATTGAAAAAGCTGGAAAATGAACTCGAAGAGCTCAAAGGCAATAAACGAAAAGAAATCGCAGATAAAATTGAGGTTGCCCGTTCCTTTGGCGACCTTTCGGAAAACAGTGAGTACGACGAGGCGAAAAACGAACAAGCTATCGTGGAAGCCCGCATTGCGGAGCTGGAAGCCACTTTGCGCAACGTCAAGATTCTCGACGAGGACGATCTGACCACCGAGATGATTCACGTGGGATCGAAAATCAAGGTGTTTGATAAGGAATTTAACGAAGAGGTCAGTTACCAGATTGTCGGATCTACCGAAGCCGACCCTATGAATGGCCGCATTTCGGACGAGTCCCCGGTGGGCAAGGCGCTGCTGGGCCATAAGGTGGGCGATGTGGTGGACGTAGAGGTTCCCGACGGCGTAGTCACCTTTGAAATTCTGGATATTGCCAAATAAGGAGTCACAAAAGGATATTCGGTATGGAAGTAAGGAACATGCCTTTTGCGAAAAATGGTTGACGCGGGCGGGGAGCGGCAGGTTCCACTCCTTCTGCCCGCACTTTTTTTGAGAAAATTTTAGGGCGTGCGGCAGTTGCCGGGAGCGCCTCGGGGGGATAAAACATGAGCGAAACAAAGGAAGTAAACCAGTCGCCGGAGCAGGAGACTCAGTCGTTAAGCGAGCTTTTGCAGATCCGGCGGGACAAGCTTGGCGAGCTGCAGGCCCAGGGAAAGGATCCCTTTGCCATCACTACCGCCGAGCAGACCATCCATGCCGCGGACATTGCAGCCCGGTTCGAGGAGCTGGAGAACACCGACTGCGCCATTGCCGGGCGGATGATGACCCGCCGGGACATGGGCAAGGCAAACTTCATCGACTTGCATGACGCCACCGGCCGCATCCAGGTGTACGTGCGCATGAACGACGTGGGAGAGGAAGCCTTCGCCCAGTTTAAGAAATGGGACTTGGGGGACCTTATTGAAGTCAAGGGCTTTATTTTTCGCACCCGCAGGGGAGAAATCTCGGTGCATGCGAAAGAAATCCGGCTTCTTTCCAAGTCGCTTCTGCCGCTGCCGGAGAAGTTCCACGGTCTTAAGGACACCGACACCCGATACCGCCAGCGGTATCTGGACCTGATTGTCAACCCCGAGGTGAAGGATACCTTCCTAAAGCGTAGCCGGATCATTTCCTCCATCCGCCGCTATCTGGATTCTCAGGGCTTTGTGGAGGTGGAGACCCCGATTCTCAACGTGATCGCCGGCGGCGCCACCGCGCGCCCCTTTGTCACCCATCACAATACCTTGGATCTGGACATGTACCTGCGCATCGCGCCTGAGCTCTATCTCAAAAGGCTCATCGTCGGCGGAATGGAGCGGGTGTACGAGCTGGGACGCAACTTCCGCAACGAAGGTATGGATGTGCGCCACAATCCGGAATTTACCATGGTGGAGCTCTATGAGGCCTTTACCGATTACCACGGCATGATGGAGCGGGCGGAGAACCTGATCGCAGGAGCCGCTAAGGAAGTATTAGGTACCACCAAGATTACCTACCAGGGCGAGGAAATCGACTTGACGCCGCCCTTTGCCCGCATGACTATGATTGACGCGGTCAAGAAGTTTTCCGGGCTTGACTTTGATTCCTTCCGCGGAGATGATGCAGCCGCCCGTGCGGCGGCCAAGGGCCTTGGCATCGAAGAAGTCAAGGACGATATGGCTTGGGGCGACGTGCTCAACCTGGTGTTTGAGGAAAAGGTGGAGGAGCAGCTGGTTCAGCCCACCTTTATTATCGACTATCCGGTGGAAATTTCGCCGCTCACCAAGCGCAAGCCGGACGCGCCTCATCTCACCGAGCGGTTCGAGCTGTTTATTGTGCGCCGGGAGTTCGGCAACGCCTACTCCGAGCTCAACGATCCCATCGACCAGCGTGCCCGGTTCGAGCGGCAGGCCGCTCTGCGGGAAAAGGGAGACGACGAGGCCCAGATGCTCGACGAGGACTTCCTCACAGCACTGGAATACGGAATGCCGCCCACAGGCGGCTTAGGGATTGGAATCGACCGGCTGGTGATGCTGCTGACCGACAGCTACTCCATCCGCGATGTGCTGCTTTTCCCGACAATGAAGCCGCTGGAAAAGTAAAGAGGCTAAAAACTGCATAAAATCAAGGCTTTAGGGGTTTGTGCAGGATAAAAATACGCCAACTTACGCCAGCTTTACGCCAATATGTGCAGTTGTCTATACAAAAAAGGGTTGCTCTTAGTTCAAGAACCGTGTCTTGCATATAAAGTAGGACACGGTTTTTTGATGCATATTTTTATGGCGTAGAGAATGGAGCCTATCTTTTGTTTGAAAAGGTCAACTTACGCGACCCCGCATTTTTTAATGCGGGGCTTTTTTTATTTGGAGGTGTCTTATGTCAGAATACCAATTAGAAATAAAACAGATCGTGGATTATCCGCGATGCCGGATTTATCGGCAGTTCGTGCAGTCCCTTATGGAAGACCGGAGCATTCGCCTTGGCGGCAGTTCCGGTCTTTTTTATTATACCGTCCTTTGCAGCTACGCGAATTTCCGAACATCATACAAGCGGATAGATGGGATCAGCTACATCATCTATCCCGGCGAATGGCTGTGCCGGATCAGTGAACTGGCAGAATGGTTTCGCACCCGTTTTCAGCATCAGGCGATTTCCCGCCTTCAGGATTTGCAGGACCGCCATCTGATTACCTTTTCCCTTCTCGGCCGTGGAAGGCTGGTGAAATTCAAAATTACGGACTGGCAGAAACATAACCGTGTACTGGATTACAACGCGCCCTGCGCCAAAGATACCGGCTTTTTCTTCCTGCCTGTTTCCACTGCCAATGAACTTCTCAGCTATGGCCGCTGTTCAGAGATGGACGCGCTGCTGGATCTGTGGGTGAATACCGTATACAACGACGAACAGGTGCAGGGTTCGGATGCGGGACCAGTAGTTTATCTGCGCAACGGCACGGGGAGCCCGCTGCTTGGTTACGCGGGGCTGGCTGAACGCTGGGGCGTTTCCAAAGCAACCGCCGGACGTTATCTCAATAAACTGAGCAGCCTGGACTATATTTCCGTCATTTCCTTTCCCGGCGCGCATGGAAGCGTTATTTGCATGAACAACTATCTGTCTACCATGTTCGAGGTATCGGACGTCATGGTAGATAAGGAAGAAATCGCCATGCTGCTGCACATCGGCCTAACTATGCCGGAAATTGAAGAAATGATGGCGGAACCCGTTCCCGGTATCGGTTCAGAAGAGGAAGACGGCGTTTCAAATCCGTATGTTGCTTTTATCCTTCAAAAAGTCATGGAAGTCCTTTCCGTACAAGGGTTTCCGTGTTTTTCATGTCCGAAAATTCAGTATAAGTTATTACCATTATCCTGCGATTGCAAGGAAGAAGTATTTTGTATTTCAGATGGTATAGTAGGATTTAAGGCATTACTGGTTATTTTATGCGGAAAAGACAGGGAATTGTTCCGCTTTGAACTGAGATTACTGCCAAAGGGGGAGAAAAAATGAAACAGGCGATAGAGAATAAAGGGACAGAGAACCCGGTGTATCACGATACATGGATGCTTTTGAGGAAATACCGGGACGTGGTGTGGAGCCTGGAACTGTCCGTACAGCAGGTGCGCCGGCAGTTCCAGATCGAGTTTGGCAGCAGCATTGAGGATTTTCTGGAGTCTATCTACCTTGCCGGCGTGGATTTTGCGGATTCCGGCATTCAGGAACACGCCAGAAGCATTGAACGCAGCTATCAGATGATCCGGCTGATGGAAAGCGCGGTCAGCCTGCTCCGAAATAAGCATAAGTTTGGGGAACCCTATTACTGGATTCTGTACTATACGTACCTTTCCCCGCAGCAATACAGGGACACGGAGGAAATCATCGGGCAGCTCCAGCCGCATATCCAGGACATCAGCTACCGGACCTATTTCCGCAAGCGGAAAGAAGCGATTGAGGCGCTCTCGTCAGTCCTTTGGGGATATACTTCCCGTGACAGCCTGAATCTTTTGGAGCATTTTTTCCCGGATAATGGCCGCGAAAAAGGCCCTGGCAGATAATTGGCACAGAAACGCACAAAATTGGCACGGTTTTGCTATTGAGGCGTAAATCCCCCTGTGATAAAATAAGTATGTTGAAAACTATATACCGGAGCCGGGAACGGCAGAGAGAACGCCATTTTTACGAATGGTGTTTTTTTATTGCCTTTTTCCGGTTCCTGACCAGCAGGCCGCTCGTTCCGTGGGCGGCCTTACTTTATTTTCAATAGGAGGATGATGATTTGAAGAAAAAACCCATTCGAGAGCCGCTGAAACGCCGAGGGCATATCAACTGCAGCCGAATGCTGTATATGACGTTCCTGACGGTGTGTATGCTGGCGTGCTTTTCCCAGCAGGCGTTCGCGGCGACAACCGTGTGGCAAAAAGCGGAAGAGATTATGAAGGACGTCTACAACCAGATCCTGCTGATTTCCACGATTGCGGCCGTCGTTACAGCGTCCATTGCGCTGCTGATGATGAACTTTTCCAAAAGCGGCAAAACAGTGGATGAGGCCCGCGCCTGGCTCAAGCGGATTATCATTACCTGGGCGATTTTAAACGGCCTCGGGTTCATTGTCAGCTACATCACGCCGTTCTTCGCCGGAGGCAAGTGGGGGACCCCATAAAGGGCCGCAATCCCGCATTGGCTGAAAGGAGCGTGATGCCGTGGGCATATTAGACGGGATTGTGGCGTGGATCGCCGAACAGGTCATGCACGGCCTGGATTTAATCAGCACGTCGGTCTTAGGCGCGCTCGGCTGCGATATGAATACCTTTCTCCGGTACTTTCCGGCGGCCGGGACAATGTACGATATCTTTGTCGCGCTGGCAATCGGGCTGATTTTACTGAACTGGGTGTGGCAGCTTTTCCGGAACTACGGCCTCGCCGCGGGGATTGAGGCGGAAGATCCGGTAAAGCTGTCCATCCGTTCGGTTCTTTTTATCCTGCTGGCATATTTTTCAGACGAAATCGTCAGTACTATCCTGAAAATCGGCGGGACGCCGTATCAGTGGGTGCTTTCGTCCTCGCTGCCGCCGCTGGATTTTGCCGATTTCAATTCCGCGATTACCGTGATTCTCGGCGTCTGCGCCAGCGGGGCGGTCGCCATTATCGCGCTGATCCTGGTGCTCATCATGGCCTGGAACTATATCAAGCTTCTGTTTGAAGCGGCCGAGCGATACGTCCTGCTCGGCGTGCTGGTCTATACGGCCCCGGTGGCGTTCGCGCTGGGATCTTCCCAAACGACGTCGCAGATTTTTAAGAGCTGGTGCCGGATGCTGGGAGGCCAGATTTTCTTATTGATTATGAACGCATGGTGCCTGCGGCTGTTTACCAGCATGGTCGGCACCTTTTTATCCAATCCCCTTTCGCTTTGACCGGAGGTGACATAGATGCGAAAAACACGAAAAATCCTGCTGGTCCTTACGCTGGCGCTGGTATTTGCAAGCCTGTCCGCAGTCCCCGCCTTCGCGGTGACGGAGGCCGAGGTGCAGCAGCAGGTAAATTCCATAGGCAAAGAAGGCGTAACAGGGAATGTCTTTATCTGGTTCCTGTGCGCCATCGGATTTTTAAAGGTATCCCAGAAGATCGACAGCTTTATGAGCAGCCTTGGCATTAACGTAGGGCATACCGGAGGTTCCATGCTGGCGGAAGCCATGATAGCGGCCCGCGGGGTTGCTTCGGTGAAATCCTTCGGCGGCCACAGCGGCAGCGGGGGCGGTTCCCGGGGCGGGGCTTCTTCCGGGGGTGTGCCGGGGTCCGGCACTTTAAAGGGCGGCCTTGCGGGCGTCGTCAGCCGCAGCTTTCAGAATAACGCGGTCAAAAACGCCACCGGCAGCAAGGAAGGCGGCCTTGGAGGCAAGGCGTTTGCTTCCTCGCTGGAAAAAGGCGGCGGCTTCGCCAACCGGATTATCGGCACGGTGGCAGCCGGCGATCTCTCCACTACCGGCTCCATGACCGGGGAAAAAGCGTCCGCCGCGCTGTCTTCCTACCTGGGCTATACCGCTTTGGGCGAAAACGCCGAGGGAGTTCCCAGCTTTTCCAATGTGGAAATCGGAGGCGGCCGGATTACGGCGACGGAAACCTCTGAGGAACATCCGGAGGGGATCGCCATAGGGATGTACCACGCGGACCAGTATATGGCTCCCAGCGGGGAGTATTCCACGGTGACCGCCGCCGACGGCACGACCTGGTACAAACAGTACGCGGCCGATACGGTAGAGCGCAAGCCCAGCAAGGTGCCGGACGGCAATATTACCTATCATGAGAGCATTGTGAAAAAGCTGCCCGACCCGCCGAAACGAAAGGACCGTGTCTGATGCCGGAAGAAAAAAGCAGCCAGGGTTCCAGCCCTGTGGAAAAAGGGGCGCAGGCCGCCAACGCGGTGCGGGGTGCGGTCAAGACCGGGAAAGCAATCGCCGGGGCCGCCAAGGGCGCCGCTGCCGGCGGGCCTTACGGTGCGGTGGCAGGGCTTGTTTGGGGAAACCGGCACCTGATTGGGAAAATTATTCTGATTACAGTATTTATCATGCTGTTGCCTGTTTTGTTTATCCTCATGCTGCCCGCCCTCATTTTCGGCGGGCTGGTGGACGCTTTTACCCCGGACGATCCGACGGTGCCTGTGCTCAACGACAGCGCCTATATTACGGAAAACATGACTGATATTACAAACTCCGTGAGCGGCGTCCTATCGGAAGCACTGGAAGACATATTAAAGGAAATTGAGGATGATTTCGCTTCGTCCACCGCCGACCAGCGGGAAATCATCAACCCGCATGAGAACGCCCCGGCATATAACGCCAACGCCTTTGTCTCCCAGTTCTGCGCCTCCAAAAACGAGGATTTTGAATCCATTACCTTTGCCGATATGGAGTCCACCCTGCGGAGCGCCAAAGGGGAGCTGTACTCTTACACATCAAAAGAGGAAACCCGGACGCGGGTGGAAACCACCGTTACGGTGGACTCCGGTACCGGCAAGGAAACGGAAACTTCGACCACAGTGACGGAGGACTGGATCGTATATACCATTGTTTACAACGGCGAGGATTATTTCGCGGACCATGTGTTCCATCTGGACGCGGAGCAAAAGGAGCTTTCAAATAACTACGCCCAAAATTTGAGCGTGTTTTTGGGTGATGGGATGTTCCAGCGCCTGCCGAATGGGTATGAAGCAATCGGTTCTCTCGGTGATATCAAGTTTACCGATGGGGACACGGAGGTTGTCTACTTCAACCAACTGGACGAACGCTATGCGGATAAGCCCTACGGGACGGACGACATCGGCGGCTATGGCTGCGGCCCTACCGCGATGGCGATTGTGGTTTCCTCACTTACGGAAGACATTGTCGATCCGGTGGAAATGGCCAGATGGTCGTATGAACACGGCTACTGGGCTTCGGGCAACGGCTCTTACCACGGCCTGATCCCTGCCGCCGCTGAGGCATGGGAACTTCCGGTGGAGGGATGCGGAAAGGACGGCGGACAAAAAATTTCGGACGCGTTGAGCGGCGGGAAGCTGGTAGTCGCGCTGATGGACGAGGGACACTTTACAAATTCCGGCCATTTTATTGTCCTTCGCGGCGTCCGGAACGGCAAAATCCTGGTAGCGGACCCCGCCAGCTATGAGCGAAGCGAGCAGGAATGGGATTTGTCTATTATCCTTGACGAAGCCAGAGAGGGGGCGGCGGCCGGAGGCCCGTTCTGGATTATTGGATAGGAGGATTCCATGAGCAAACCCAAAGACAATGAATTTGAAACCTACTATATTCCGCCGAACTTTATTGAGGGTTCCACCCTGTTCGGCGGGCTTTTTAAGCTGCGCAACGCAATCGAGGCCGGTATCCTTGCCGTAGGGGCAGGCCTGCCGGTTTTCCTGCTGGATATACCACTGACGACGCGGATCATTATTCTGTGCCTGACCGCCCTTCCCCTGGGCCTTCTGGGGCTGTTCGGCGTATCGGGAGAATGCCTGTCGTCCTTTATCTTTGCTTTCTTCAAATGGATAAAAAACCGGCGTGTGGTAGGAATCGTCCCTGAAAAGGAAACGCCGGCAAAGAAGGTGAAAAAAGAAAAGCCGGAAAGGAAAGCGGCCCGTGAAGAAAAGAAGGGTGAGGACAAGGAGCCTTCCATGATGGCCGAGATTCTGGGCGTTATCCGGAAACGGTCGGCTAAAAAGGAAAAGCCGGCGCCGGAGGCAAAGGAAGAAAAACCGCGGAAACAAAAACAGCGGGAGGAGAAACCGCGGCCGCGCCGGCAGCAGGCCGGGACGGATTTTTTGAACCCGGCGGCCGCTTACCTCCCCATTGATAAGATTGAAAACGGCATTATCTATACCAAAGACCACCGGTATATCAAGGTGATCGAGGTGGTGCCGATTAACTTCCTGCTGCGCAGCGCCAGGGAGCAGCGCAGCATTATTTATTCCTTCATCAGCTATCTTAAAATCAGCCCGGTCAAAATCCAGTTCAAGGTGCTGACGAAACGGGCGGATATCAATAAGCACACGGAAATCGTGAAACAGGAAATGGAACGGGAGACAGACCCCCACTGCCGGATGCTTCAAGAGGATTATCTGAAGCTGGTAGGGCGCATCGGCTCCCGTGAGGCGACTACCCGGCGCTTTTTCATCGCCTTCGAATATGAGGCGTTCGGGCGCAGGGGCGGGGACGAGGAAGCGGACGCTGTATCGTCGCTGCAGGTTGCCGCCCGCACGGCGGTCAATTACCTGAAACAGTGCGGCAACGAAGTGCTGATGCCGGAAAATGAGGACGAATTTACGGTAGATGTGCTGTATAACATCCTGTGCCGGCAGGAAAGCTCCGACGTGCCGCTGTCCTCCCGTGTGGAGGAGGTCGTATCCCGGTATGTGGAGCAGGGGAAAAGCACCGACGCTATCCCCTGCACGGAGTTTTTCGCTCCAAAAACCATTGATTTTACCCATGCCAAATACCTTTGCATCGACGGGCTGTACCATTCGTACCTGCTGATCCCGTCCGACGGGTACAAGTCCCGCGTAGCAGCCGGGTGGTTGAGCCTGTTGGTTAATGCCGGCGACGGCATTGACATCGACCTGTTTCTGGCGAAACAGCCCAAGGAACGCATGGTGCATAAGCTGGGCCAGCAGCTCCGGATCAACCGCTCCAAAATCAAGGAGGCTAGCGACACGAACACCGACTTTGACGATTTGGACGGGGCAATCCGCAGCGGCTACTTTCTCAAAGACGGGCTTGCCAACAACGAGGATTTCTACTATATGAATCTCCTTATTACCATCACCGCCGAAACGCCGGAGGATCTGGAATGGCGCGAAAGGGAAATGCGGAAGTTGCTGGTATCCCAGGATTTGAACGTCTGCGCCTGCCCTTTCCGGGAAGAGCAGGCGTTCCTTTCAGCCCTCCCCCTCACCAGCCTGGAAAAACACCTGTTTGGGCGCTCCAAACGCAACGTCCTGACGGCCGGGGCGGCAAGCTGCTATCCGTTTACGGCTTTTGAGCTGTGCGACGACAACGGAATCCTGCTTGGAACCAACAAGATTAACAATTCTCTGGTTATTGTGGATATCTTCAATTCCAAGGTCTACAAAAACGCGAATATGGCGATTTTGGGGACCAGCGGGGCCGGCAAAACCTTTACCATGCAGCTGATGGGGCTTCGGATGCGGCGGAAAGGCGTCCAGGTATTTATTATTGCGCCGTTAAAAGGCCATGAATTCCACCGGGCCTGCAAAAACATCGGCGGCGAGTTTATCCAAATCAGCCCGGCATCGAAAAACTGTATCAACGTTATGGAAATCCGGAAAACCGATACGTCGGCGGACGAGCTGCTAGACGGCGGCGCTTTGGAAAAATCGGCGCTGGCTTCCAAAATCCAGCAGCTACACATCTTCTTTTCCCTTTTGATTCCGGATATGGACCATGAGGAACGGCAACTTTTGGACGAGGCGCTGATTAAAACCTATAACAAAAAGGGCATCACCCACGACAACGCTTCGCTGGACGACCCGCGGAACCCAGGCCACTACCGGGAAATGCCCATATTAGGGGATTTGTATGAGGTGCTGTCCGCTTCCCCGGAAACCAGGCGGCTGGCGAATATCCTGAACCGACTTGTTCATGGCTCCGCCCGTTCTTTCAACCAGCAGACCAACGTGGATTTATCCAACAAGTACACCGTGCTGGATATTTCGGAACTGAGCGGTGACCTGCTCACCGCCGGTATGTTTATCGCGGTCGATTTTGTCTGGGACAAAGCAAAAGAAAACCGGACGGTGGAAAAGGCCATCTATATCGACGAGTGTTGGCAGCTCATCGGCGGCGGGGGAAACCGACTGGCGGCAGAATATGTGCTGGAGATTTTCAAAATCATCCGGGGCTACGGCGGCAGTGCGATCTGCGCCACACAGGACCTCAACGATTTCTTCGCGCTGGAGGACGGCAAGTATGGAAAGGGAATCATCAACAACTGCAAGACCAAGGTAATCCTCAATCTGGAGGACGAGGAGGCGCAGCGCGTCCAGAATATCCTCCACCTTTCCGAAGCGGAGGTCATGGAGATTACCCATTTTGAGCGCGGCAACGGGCTTATCAGCTCGAACAACAACAACATCACAGTGGAGTTCAAGTGCAGCGACTTGGAAAAATCCCTGATTACTACCGACCGGCGGGAATTGCAGGAGCTGCTGCGGCAGAAGGAGGGAATACAGGCTTAACACGGACGGAATACGCATTACCCGGCTGTATGCGGATTTTTTACGGATTTAATACGTATTAAAGGAGATGGAAAATGGTGAAAACCAGAGAACAGCTGTACGGCAAAGAGGCGGCCTGCCTGCTGCGGGATATATCCAGCTACCACTGTATCCGGCGCGGGCAACTGTACCGGCTCTATCCACATAAGGACAGGGGGGTGCTGGATAACCTGCTGGGCTATCTTGTGAAACAGGGGCGGGTTTTCTATAGCCCGCGGATCGATATTTACTATGACAGCCCGGACTTTGAGACAGACTGGGAAATGCTATCGGCTTTATGGGTACTGGCGGATTTCGCAGACCGGGCGGAGTATCACTCCCCCGATGATTTCCCAGTCAAAATCATCTTTTTTGCGGGCGGCGAGGTTTATGAGGTTATCTGCGTCCCTCCGGATAAGGAAACGCTGGTGGAGCACGCGCTCGCCCGGTCCGGGGAAGAGGGCGGCAGGCGTATCCTCATTGTCGAGGGGGCGGAGCAGATCGCCCGGCTCCGCGTCCCGGGCACGGCCGCTTTCTGTACGGTATCCGACACGGGCGAAATTCAGTATTTTAAACAGAAACAGGAGGAACCTTATTGAACCGAGCGCACATATCGCAATACATCAACGGGCTGCTGGAGGATATCTCCAAGCTGTCCAATACGCTTTGCGCGATGAACCGGACCGATATTGAACGGTATCCGGAAAATTATGGGCTGCTTTCCACGGACGCCGCCCTGCACAGCGAACTGATTGCCTGCAAAATGCGGCATTTGATTTATGAAAGCACGAATATGAAAAAAGCCGAATACCTCACTTCCGCCGGCGTTGTGCAGGGGATCCGAGTTTCGGAGGAGGATGGCGTATTAAACATATTCCTCCCCTGCCTGGTCCCGAAGCGGAAAGGAAGGAAAAGCTCCGAGTTCCTGAGCGACCCGCTGTATTTTACTATGAACCAGTATGCGGACAGCCACACGCTTCCGAAGTTCGGCCACTGCGTCGTCTGCTTTTCCCACATTTACAGCAAAGAACGCCCTTTATCGCGGGTACGGGATTACGACAACTTGGAATTAAAACAGATGCTGGACGTGATCGCCGCTTTCCTCATGGAGGACGACAGCGGGCTTTTGTGCGACGCCTACAACACGACGGAAATCGGGGACCGGGATTGCACCTGTATTTCCGTGATGGGAAAAGAACGCTTCCCGGAATGGATAAAAGAGCGTGAAAACCGCCTGAAATCCATATCCGATTTTTAGGCTTTTTCGGGCCCCCGGAACAGGATACCGGAAAAACGCCGGGAAAGCGCGTCCTTCCGGGCTGTTCAGGGCAATACGAAAAGGCGGGTTTTACCCAGGTTAATCGCGGCTGGGTAATTTTTTAGAAGGGAGGCGAACGCCATGCAGTCCCGACAAACCCTCCCCGGCAGACAGACGGCCGCTTACCGGATTTTAGAGTTTGTCGCCCTGTCCGGCGAGTTTCCCACAGACCGGCTCTCCCGTCTGCCCGGTGGAGAGGCATATAAGGCCCATGTCATACAATCTCTTAAACAAAAACATTTACTCCGCACCTTTTACAAGGACGGCCTGCGCGGATACCGCCTGACAGCAAAGGCAAAGGGGCTTCTCACAGCGGACCGGCCGGAGCGGTTCCTTCCGTATCTGGCCGGTGCCGCGGAAACCAACCATATCAAAAGTGAACCGGCCCGGCGGCAGCGGCTACACCGGATAGCCGAAACCGCCGCCACCATGCAGAATGCGGGCGCCGCTATTTTCCCTGATGAAAAACCGGAGGTGTTTTCCCCGGCTTGGGATGGACGCCCGCAGATTTTCATCACGGCCCCTGCTTTTTACAATTCCCGCGAGATCAAGGAACTGGGAATAGAGGCCGTAAAAATCAAGGGTGCGCGCTCGGCCGGTGTCCTGCTGACAGAAAGCGCCGTCTTTGTGATATATAACCTGGGCGGCTCCCTGATGAAATGGCAGTACCGGGCAGAAATGCGGACCAAGGCGCTGATGCAGACAATCCTTTGCCGGGAACGGCTGCCGGAGCAGTACGCGCCGGAGGATGTGAAGGGACTGCTTTTGGGGGACAATATGGAGCTGGCCGCTACTATCCTTTCGGGGGAGGGCGGCAGGCAGTACCTGCTGCTGGACGGAAGCTACGAACATTTTTACTATTTGACAAACGACCGCAGGGGCGAAAAGCTGCTGCGGATGATGTGCAACGCAGAACTGTCCGAAGAGCTGGAAGCCCTTCTGTTAACGGATTTGTGGGAGAAGGACGAGGGGCTTCCCATAGAAAACGACGCCATCGACGGCAGCGGTAGTCCTGTCCTTTTCGCCTACACCTGCGACCTGCCCCGCATCCGGCGGTTTGACACGGCGCTCCGGCTCCAGAATAAAGCCGGCACGCTGATCTGCTTTGATTTTCAGGCGGAAGCCCTCCGCCGCTGCTGCGGGGAGCAGGTACGGTTTCAAACCATCAACTTTGAAAAATGGGAAAGGAGATTTTGCATATAAGACGCAAAAGGCTGTTTTCGATTCTGCTGGGATTCCCGCCCCTTCTGTTTGCCCTGCTTTACGGAGGCGGGTACATCGCGCAGTTTATCCGCAACTATACCATATGGAAAGACGCGGGCGGCACACCCGGCTATGGAACATCGCCGGAAATGCCGACATTTTCGTTGTCCGCCTGCCTTGCGGCTATGTTCAGTTTCCCGTATGGGATCATCGGCGTGCTCATCTGCGCCGGTGTACTGGCCCTGCTCATTGTCATGGTGATGCGGATGGGCTATGGGGACACCGGGGAGTACGATAAGGAGCGGAATTTCATCTATTCCAAAAAGGGCACCTACGGCACATCGGGTTTTATGTCCGAAAAGGAAGCAGAAGAGGTGCTGGACTTAACCTCCAGCCTGAAAAAGCATACCGGCGCCATTCTCGGCACGCTGAACGGTAAATACGTCTGTGTGCCGGAAGAAAGCCGGCTCAACCGGAATATCGCCGTATACGGTGCCAGCGGTTCGATGAAGACCAGGGCCTACTGCATCAACCGCATCCTTCAGGCGGCGGCACAGGGGGAATCCCTGATTATCTGTGATCCCAAATCCGAACTGTACGAAACAACAAGCCAGTATCTGCGGGAACAGGGCTATACCGTCCGGGTGTTCAACCTGGTATCCCCGGAGAACTCGGACGCCTGGGCCTGCCTTTCGGAAATTGAAGGTGACGAACTGATGGCCCAGCTTTTCTGCGACGTTATTATCAAGAATACCGGGGATGAACGGGGCGACCACTTCTGGGACAGCGCGGAAACGAATCTCCTCAAGGCTTTGGTTTTGTATGTGGAACGGGGCTACCCGGAGGGGCGGAAAACCATGGAAGAGGTCTACAAGCTGCTCACCCATACGGCGGAGCAGGAATTGAAAAACCTGTTCGACCTGCTCCCTTCCTCCCATCCGGCCAAAGCGCCGTTCGCAATTTTCCGGCAGGCATCCGATACGGTGCGCAGCGGCGTTATTATCGGGCTTGGCAGCAGGCTGCAGGTGTTCCAAAACAAGAAAATCTGCAATATGACAGGGTTTGATGAAATAGACCTGGAACTGCCGGGGCAAAAGCCGTGCGCCTATTATGTGGTCAATTCCGACCAAGACAGCACCTTTGATTTCCTTTCCTCTTTGTTCCTGTCCTTTTGCTTTATCAAGCTCGTCCGCTACGCTGACAAAAACTGCCCCGGCGGAAAGCTACCGGTCCCCGTCCATGTGCTGGGTGAGGAACTGACGGCCTGCGGTGTCATTCCGGATTTGTCCCGCAAGATCAGCGTGATCCGTTCCCGCAATATTTCCATGAGCTGCGTGTTTCAGAATTTAGCGGGGCTTCAGAACCGCTATCCGCAAAACCAGTGGCAGGAGATATTGGGAAACAGCGATATCCAATATTTTTTGGGCTGTTCCGATCCGTTGACAGCAGAGTACATCAGCGAGCGGTCCGGCGAGGTATCCGTCCATGTGCAGAGCAAGGCAAAGCAGCTTGGCACATGGCGGGTGAGCAACTACACGCCGGAATACCGGGAAACTAGCGGCGTCGGGCGGCGCAGGCTGCTGACGATGGACGAGGTGCTGCGGCTCCCGGTATCCCAGGCGTTGGTGATTATCCGGGGGCGGAAAATTTTAAAGGTGGATAAGCTGGACTATACCCTTCATCCGGAGGCTTCCAAGCTTCACCCCTGCAAGGCTTCCGCCCATGTTCCGGAATGGGGCAAATCTCAGCGAAAGGAGGTGGATGCTCCGCAGCCCAAACAGAAAAAACGCGCCGTACGGAAACCAAAGCCGCCGGATGCGCAGAAATCTCAGCCGGGCGTTGTCCCGGCGACCAAGGACGATATCATGTCGTCCGAGCACTAAATTTATAGGAGGTAGCCTATGCCGAAAGAAACAGAAAATTTAGAAGCAACCGGGGAATTCACGGAACAGCCTGAACTCCCGGCCGCTGAAACGGAGGAAGCAGATGGACAGACAGACGCCGCGTGGGAGCCGGTTTCAGAAAACGCCGAGGATCCTCCCGCCGAAGCCATGGAAGCGCCCAAGCCGAAACGCACCCGCCGCAAAAAAGCGGCTGTTGAGGAAACCGATCATGTACCCGCCCCTGAAGCACCGGAGGCCGCACCCACAGAGGAAACCCTGCCGGCCAGTGAAGAGCCGGCCGCTGGGTCCCCTGTTTCAAAACCAGATCCCGCGCCGCCGCGTTCCTCGCCAATCCTGACACTGGAGGCGGGAACCGATGTGGAAACCGAAGAAAGCCTTGCGGATATTGTCTGGCATGAAATCCACAATGCCTACCGCACCCGGCGGATGCTGACCGGGAGGCTGGGAGGCCTGGAGCAGACGGACAGCGGGAAGACCGTCGCTGTGGCGGATTACAAGGGTTTCCGCATTGTAATCCCATTGAAAGAGATGGTGATGGGGTATCAGAACAATCTCACCGGGGACGAATATACGGCGATGATCGTGCGGCAGCACAAGCTGTTAAGCCGGATGCTGGGCGCGGAAATCGACTTCGTTGTAAAGGGGATTGATTCCAAAACCCGCAGCGTTGTCGCCAGCCGCAAGGAGGCCATGCTGAAAAAGCGCAAAATCTTCTACATGGACACTGACGACGCCGGGGAATACCGTATTTATGACGGCCGGATTGTCCAGGCAAGGATAATCGCCGTCAGCGAAAAGGCGGTCCGCATCGAAGCGTTTGGCGTGGAAACCACTGTGATGGCGCGCGATTTGTCCTGGGACTGGATCGGCGACGCCCGCGAACGCTTTTCGGTAGGCGGACAGGTACTGGCGCGTATCCTCAGCGTAAAGCGGGAGGATATCGAGCATATTTCCATCAAAGCGGACGTCCGAAGCGTATCCGGCGCAAGGCAGGACAATCTCCGCCTGTGCCGGGTCCAGGGCAAGTATGCCGGGAACGTTACCGACGTCCACAAGGGCGTGGTGTATATCCGGCTTGCCAACGGAGTCAACGCCATTGCTCATTCCTGCTACGACCGCCGCCGTCCCGGGAAAAAGGACGACGTCAGCTTTGTCGTTACCGGCATTGATGAGGAGCGCGGCGTGGCTATGGGGATCATTACCCGTATTATCCGCCAAAATCTTTAATTGTTGAAAAACGGCGGCGTTTGGTCGTATTATATAAGCAAAGACGAAAAATTCCATAGTTGGGAGGGATGCTCCATGCGTAAAATCCTCTTCGTCTTGCTTGCCGCTTTGCTGGCGGCCATGACAGGCTGCCGGTCAGAGGCGCCGCCGGACGCCGCCGTTTCTTCTTCACTGCTGGATTCAGCGGGAACAGCCTCCGGCACGTCTTCCGTGGCGCCCAGCCGGAGCGAGAGTGCTTTGCCGGAGGGGCCGTCCGCTTCAAGCAGCGGCAGTTCCCCCATCCAGTCTCCCGGATCTGCGGAGGGCCGGGCCCCTTCCAGCCGGCCGGGTACGGCTTCCAGGGAAGCCGCCGCGTCTTCGGAGCAAAAGCCGCCGGCCACACCGGAACAAACCAATCCGCCGGAAAGCGCCGGCAGCGCTTCGTCCGCGCCTGCTCCATCAAGCACACAGCCGGCGCCGTCCCCAGAAGAGGAAACTCCAGCGCCGGAACCGGAAGCATCTGAGCAGCCCGCGCCGGCAAAAAGCATTTACGATTTCCCCTTCGATATCGAACAAATCAAGGCGGAAATGGTACAAATCGGGGAAACTGAAATGGGCTGGGCCCATCGGGTGCAGTATCAGGATGGAACATTGATAACCCCGGACAACTCTTCGTGGGGTACAGTTGTCGTTGGAAATCAAAATATACAGGGGGAACGGCTGAAAACACAGCTTTATGATTTAGTGACGCTTTACACAGATGAATATATGGAAAGCTGCGGAGGAAATCCGATTACCTCTTTTACCATCTATATTGAACCAATGGAAAACGGAGCGTATGTATTCTATTTACTTTACTGAAAATTAAATATCTGCAACAAAGGACATTCCGATTAAGGGATGTCCTTTTTGTTTAGAAAGGAAGGTTTTTTGCCTATGAAGAAAAGCATCTCAGCCAAAGGGAAAAAACTAATGGCGGTGCTGCTGACTGTTGTTATGCTGATAGCGGCAGTCCCTTTAAACGCTTTCGCATTTGACTATGCCAGTGGTGAAAAAGTATTAGCCCGTGTAGGTCGGCAGTTTGTGGGCTATGACGGTTCCAAGGTCTACAGCAACCCGGACGATTACGCCCTGCGCTACCGTTCCGACGGCAGCACCTATTTCCAGGCGTATGGCGGTTCGGCCGCCCGCGGGCATCTGTATCTCTACACACAGTTCAATACAGACGAACAGTGGGTTTACTGTATTGAGTATGGCGTGGACTTTGGAAGCGGACAGAACTATATTTCTGAGAATGGAAATAATTCAGATTATTTTATGAATCTTCCTATTGTTGCCCGAGATGGTATTCGTCTGGCGCTGGCAAACGGCTGGCAGCCGGGGAAAGCCCTTCCCATTTCCGGAATCAATGACGACGACTTTTTCTACGCCACCCAGGCAATTATCTGGGAGTACCAGCAGGGGCTGCGGAAAAGCCCCACGAAACTGGTGGACAACGGCCCGATCAAAGCCGACCAGTTCTACAAGGCCATCAAGGGGACAAGCTACGAAAGGGCCTATCAGTGGATTTTACAGCAGATGTCCAAACATGCGACTGTCCCCAGTTTCTCCAGCACAGACAGAGAAGATGCGCCGACGTATGAACTGAAATACGACAGTTCCACGAAAAAGTACAGCCTCACTCTGACAGACAGCAACAATATCGGCGTCGATCTGGAAAAAGTCGGCGGCGGGGATGTGAGCGTTACCCGGAAGGGGAACCAATACACCTTTACCTCAACCGAAATCATTCAAAATCCAGTTCTCTTTGAGTATAAGAAAAATATTGCGCTTCCCAATAACCCACTTCTTTTATGGGGAACGCCGGGCTATCAAACAATGGTAACCGGCCTGGATGACCCGGTCCGGTTCTATGTAAACATCAAAACCGAAGCGTTCGGCAGCGTCAAGCTGGTAAAAACCAGCGAGGACGGAAAGGTGGAAGATATCCCGTTCCACATTTCCGGGGAAGGCGTCGATCAGGATATCCGCACCCAGGCGGACGGGACCTTCCTGCTGGAAAACCTGCGGCCGGGCGTTTATGAAGTAACCGAGCTGACGGAGGATAAATATGAGCCGCAGGCAACCAAACGGGTGACGGTTCTTCCGGGCCAAACGAGCACTGTGACCTTCAGCAATACCCTCAAGCGCGGGGATTTGACCGTTACCAAAACCGCTGAGGACGGCTTTGTGGAGGATAAGACATTCCATTTGTATGGTACCAGCCTGTCCGGTTTGGCGGTGGATGAATATGCAGTAACCGATGAGCGCGGCGTCGCCACCTTCGAGGATGTTTTGATCTCCGGCGATACGCCTTACACGCTGGAAGAAGTCGGAGTTGAGGAAAAATATATGGTGCCGGAAGCACAGCAGGCCGCGATTGAATGGAATAAGGTAACGCACAAGTCGTTCGACAATGTACTGAAAAAATGGCGTGCCACTCTGACGAAATCCGATATGGAAACGGGTACGGCCCAGGGCGACGCCGGCCTGGAAAACGCCGAATACGGCGTATACAAAGGCGGGCAGCTGGTGGGCAGTTATTTTACCGGGCCGAACGGTGAATTTACAACGGATTGGTATGTCTGCGGCGATGATTGGACCATCAAGGAGATAGAACCCAGCGAGGGCTACCTGCTGAACCCGGAGGTTTACCATGTCGGTGCGGAACCGGAGCTGTACGAACTGGAATACAACGAAATCGCGGTGGACGCGGGTGAACAGGTGATCAAGGGCCGCGTGGCGGTCCTGAAGCACAGCGACGACGGTTCCACAGGGGTTGAGACGCCGGAGCAGGGCGCGGAGTTCCAGTTGTTCCTGCGTGATGCCGGCTCCTATGAAAACGCGGAAGAAACCGAACGGGATATCCTGATTTGCGATGAATACGGATATGCGGAAAGCAAAGACTTCCCATACGGCTGGTACCGGCTTCATCAGACAAAAGCCGGCGTACCAGGGACCGAGTTTATCAAGGATATTGACATTTTCATCTCCGAAGACAGGCAGGTCTACCGGTATCTGCTGAACAACGCGCAGTTTGAAAGCCGCGTTAAGGTTGTCAAAAAGGACGCTGAAACCGGAAATACGGTGCCGCTGGCCGGACATGGCTATGAACTGTACGATCCGGAAGGCAATCAAATCACCATGACGATTACCTACCCGGAAATCCAGGAAATCAGCACCTTCTACACTGGGGAGGACGGCACGCTGATTACCCCTCTCAGCCTGCCCTACGGCAAAGGCTATTCGCTGGTTGAAGTGGAAACGGTGGAGCCCTATGTGCTGGACTCTACCCCGGTATATTTCAACATTGTGCAGGAAGACGCCAGTGAAGAGGACGGCGTGACCGTCGTTGTGGTAGAAAAAGAGAATATGCCGCAGAAGGGTACCATTTCTCTTTACAAGGATGGCGAAGTGTTTTCGAGCGTTTCCACCGCCGGCGGCGAAGACAGCCCGCTGCTCTATCAGCCGGTTTATGACAAGTCCGGACTGGAGGGCGGCGTGTATGATGTGGTCGCTACCGAAGATGTGATTTCCGGCGGCGTGCTCCGTCACCACAAAGGCGATACGGTAACTACTCTTACCACTGGACCGGACGGCTGGGCAACCAGCGAGCCGCTTTACCTATCCACCTATCAGATTTTTGAACGAAAAGCGCCCTACGGCATGACGCTCAATCCGAACCCGATTACGGTCACACTGAGCTATGCCGGCCAGCATGTGGAAATCACCACTGCTGAGGCGCATATTACGAACGAGCGGCAGCGGGTAGAAATTGACCTGCAAAAGATTCTGGAACAGGACGAAATCTTCGGGCTTGGCATGAATGGCGAAATCCGGCACGTTGCCTGGGGGCTGTATGCCGCTGAGGATCTGACGGCCGCGGATGGCAGCACTATCCCGGCGGACGGCCTTTTAGAGATTGTTTACTGCGATGAAAACGGCAAGGCGGCTTTCCAAACGGACGTGCCT
This sequence comes from Solibaculum intestinale, assembly GCF_040096205.1. Classification (NCBI taxonomy): domain Bacteria; kingdom Bacillati; phylum Bacillota; class Clostridia; order Eubacteriales; family Oscillospiraceae; genus Solibaculum; species Solibaculum intestinale. Next base: position 84,844 of record NZ_JBBMFD010000005.1, read on the forward strand.
GTGGATTCCAAACTGTATGTCAAGGAATACGCCACCGATAGCCACTATATCATTTCCGATGAAAAGTATCCCGTTGAATTTGCCTACCAGGGACAGGATACGGCAGTTATCCATATCAGCGTGAACGACGGTGAGGCGATTGAAAATGAGCTGATTCGTGGGGACATCTACGGCTTAAAGGTCAGCGAGGACGGCGAAGGGATTGCCGGTGCGGTCTTTGGATTGTTTGCCCCGGATGAAACCGAGTTTACGGAAGAAACCGCTTTCATGACTGCTGAATCCGACGAATCGGGTGAATTCGCCTTTTTGAACGTCCCCTTTGGCGACTGGGTCATCAAGGAATTATCCTGCCCGCCGCAATTTGTCCTCTCCGGCGAATTGTTCCAGGTGACGGTAAGCGAGCAAGATCAGCGTATTGAGATCGAGGCGGTCAACAAATGGATTACCGGCTCGGTTCAGACTACCAAGGTGGACGCGGCATATCCGGAAAACCGCCTGTCTGGCGCACTGTTCGGGATTTATCTGGATGTCAACGGGAACAAGGTTTTTGATAAAGGCGTCGATACCTTCGTGGAACACCTGGAGGAAACCGAAACAGGCGTCTACCGGCTGGATGGGCTGAGATATAACGGGTACTTTCTCTACGAGGAGAGCAGCCCGGAGGGATTTGTCAAGGATGACCGCTACTATTACTTTGAAATCAGCGAAAACGGCCAGGTTGTCCTAATTGAAAACGAGGCCGGCGTTGGCTTTATCAACCAGCCGGTCACACCGGAACAGCCGGAGGAACCGGAAGAACCGACCGAACCGCCTAAAACCGGAGACACGTCAAATCTCTGGCTGTGGGTAGGGGCCGCTTCCGCTTCCCTGGGGATCATTATCCTCGTGTGTATTAAAAAACGCAAAAAACAGACGCTTTCCAAGTAAGCGGCAGAAGGACGCCGGGGCATTCCAAACGGGGTGTCCCGGTTTCTTCTTTTCCCCTTGAAAGTGCCTGCTGGGGGGATCTTTAAAGAAAAAAGGGATAATAATAGTAGGAGGTATTTTTTGCACATGCTTGTCGATAGAGATGCCCTGAAAGGGGCGCCAAGGGGATCTTTGGAAAAAAATCGAATAATAATAGTAGAGGGTATTTTTTTACCCGTCCTAAAATTGGAGGGAAAATGAACAATCAGATTTTACAGCTGTATGCATTTCTCCAGGCGTCCCGCGGCAACTGGCGGAATGCCATATGGATCGAATGTAAATTTTGCTTATATAAGAACCAGCAGTGCGATGAGTATTTGCTGGCGGCTGACCGGAACGGCGCCCCGCTTGTCTTTTCCGTGGAGCAGTTCCGGCGGCTCACAGGAGATACGCCGGTCAAAGACGAATGTATAGCTGTTTTGAGCGAACAGGCTTTTGAAGAGCTGTATTCCTCCTGGCTTCTTTGGCACATAGACTGGCTGAAAGACTGCCGCCTGCGCCAGCTGGCGCAAGGCAAAGAGCCCGCGCTTTAATGCGCGTTAAATCCGTATTCAAACCGTATTGGAGGTGATATTTTTGAAAAAAGTACAAATCCGATGCCCTTACTGCGGGGCGAAAGCCACGCTGCGTCCCTCAAGCGCGGTCTATGGGGACGCGGCAAAAACAGACGGCTTTCTCTATGTTTGCGACCGGTACCCGAAATGCGACGCCTACGTCGCAGCCCACCGAAAATCCAGGCTCCCGATGGGAACCTTAGCCAATGGAGATTTGCGGCATAAGCGTATCGAGGCCCACAAAGCGTTCGACTGGATGTGGAAAAGCGGGCTGATGTCAAAGCGGCAGGCCTACAAATGGATGCAGGCCAAGCTGGGGTTAAGCGAAGAACAGGCGCATATCGCCAAGTTTGGAGAGTACATGTGCGGCCAGCTGATCGATGCCTGTGCGCAGGCATACGACAATATCCGGGCGGCGGCATGAAATACGAGGAGGCGCAAAAAATGGGGAGTGTGAAAGAGTATGGGCGGAAGGACAGTCCTGAATGACAGCCAGCGCCGGTTGGCAGAACAGCATTTGAACATTGTATCCCGGGTTATCTGCCGGTACATCATCGTCAATGAAACATTGTTTGGTTTTGAATATGACGACATTTACCAGGAGGGATGTATATGGCTGTGCAAAGCGGCGGCCAGTTTCCGGCCGGAACTGCGGGTTCCGTTTGACGCATATGCGGAAAAGGTAGTCGCCAACGGACTTCGTACATACTGCCGGTTAATGTACGGGAGGCAAAAGCGGGGCTGCTGCATTCCTTTGGACGCCGATTTGAATATCACGCGGCTTATTTTAGAGCAAGCCCCGTCCCCCGCGTATCATCAGGAAGAGGAACTGCTCGCTCAAATGGACGCCGCGCGGCTCCTGCACCATATGAAGCGGGAGTACAGCGGTACAGCACGGCTTGGCATTGAGGCGATTGAACTGAAACTAAAAGGGTATTCGGGAAAAGAAATTGCGGATATGTACGGCGTCAAACCCAATCTGGTAGGCGCATGGATTTCAAGGGCAAAGCAGAAATTGCGGAAAAACCAGGTATTTGTTTTATGGATGGAAACTTATACGGGACAAGCCGCTTCGTAAAAGAGTATGGAAAGGGTGTTGTTTATGACCAGGTTATTTACAGCTGTAGGCCGCCTTCATATTGAAGGACACGGAAAGGACGGGAAGATTCCTGTTGTGATTTTAAAGAACCGGGAGTACATACTGGATATCCAGGAATTTGTGCTGTGGTCGGCGTTGAATTGGAGAATCCTTCGTCCCGGACAGGTTCAGAATTTGTATTGGGAAAAAGAACAGGAAACCGGATTTTGCTCCTCCCGCAGCTTTGACGACTGCATGAGCCGGCTGACCCAGCGCGGTCTCGTTGCTGAAGGCAGCGGAGAAACAGACGAGCAGGCGCTGTACCGGCTGCTGTCCGATTTATATATCATGCCGATTTCGGAAAATCCGTTTCTCCGCCTTTGTTCTTTTTTCCGGCTGTGCGTGTTTGGAAACGTACCCTACTCCGCGGCGAAAAAGATACTGCGCAGGGATAAGCGCACCGCCGATGAAAAGAAGGTAATCCGCCTTGCCAGACAGGCTCTCCTGTCTACGGCGGAGATCGTCAAGTGCTTTGAACGGAATAAGCTGGATTTTTGCTGTGAGGAAGAGCTTCTGGATACTTTGTATTACGATGAATTTACTACCAGCGATAACATAGCGGACATGGTATCCTGCCTGCCGGAGTGCCGGTCTGTTATACGTTCTGTGGCAAATCTTTATCTGCGCAGGCAAATCATTTTTGAGAGGATATGAGAATGGAGAAAATTCTGAATGCTCCGGCGCCTCTGCGGCGCCGGCTTATACTCACGGTACTGCTGGGGATTGCCTGCCTTTTGGTCGGGCTTGCCATGTTCCTGTTTTCCAAAGACAGGATCATGCTGCTGTTAAGCGCCGCAGTCTGTATCCTCAGCTTTTGCAGGGCATACGCCTTTTACCAGGCTGTCAGCCGAAAAGAATATGAAGTGGTGGAGGGTACTTGTGTCGGCGTCGTTCCAAAGCCTTTGCGCAAATACCGGAAAATCCGGATTATGGACGACGAAGGCAACGAATCCGCCCTTCTGCTGGGCAAGCATTCCAAAATCCAGATCGGCTTCCGTTACCGCTTTTATTTCAAAAAGACGCAGCGGCTGACATTGGGAAGCGAGTATTTTGACTCCGCCCTTTCTTCCGACTGCTTTCTGGGATATGAAGAGTTGGGAGAACTGGGGAACCCTCCTGAGTCGCCAGAAAAGGCGGATTGAGATTTCTTTCTATGTTCATTGACAGGCCGCCTTTTTGATGATATAATAATTGCATAATAAAAGACTATATTTTGCATATAATATATCAAAAGGAGGTGCGGCGATGAAAGAGCAAACTTATACCCAGTTTATTCAGCAACTGATTGACGGATTTCAACCTGGTGAACCAATACTTGTCCGGGAGCTTGGAAATCGAATTGCTGAAGCATATGCCATGGAGGAAAAGAAAGCCTGCGCTGCAGCAGCTGTTGCAGTAAAGCGGCTGATCGATACCGGCACATGCCCCAACCTTCGCTTTTTTGCAAAGGGCGTCTATTATGTGACAAAGCAAACCGTTTTCGGCGAAACTGGCATCAACAAAGATAAATTGATTGAGCTGAAATATCTGAAGGACGGCACCGGGTATGAGACGGGCGCTGCGGTTATGCACAAGCTGGGCCTTACGACGCTTATGCCGGCCGAAAGGACCTTTGTTTCCAACAGCGCACAGCACAGAGCCAAGCGGGATGACGCACTGGGTATTGTTATTCGTGCGCCGCGGATTCCCGTAAATAAAGAAAACCGCTTTTATCTTCAGTTCTTGGATTTGCTCAACATGTATGACGATGTGCCGGTGGACGCAGAAGATCCGTACCAGCTGCTCGGCCGGTTTGTGCAGGCAAGGGGATTGGATTATGGTACCCTTCTGCATCTGGCAGATACCCACTATAACGGAAATACGATTATGAAGCTTGCCCATGTGGCAGGCAGACAAGGAGTATAAAAATGAAGCTGCATTTGGACTCGGATGCTTTTCGCGTCCTGATAGAGCAGGTATCCGAAAACACCGGATACCGTCAGGACGTTATTGAAAAAGATTACTACGTTTCTATGCTTTTGCAGGAGCTGGCACAGTTCCAAAGAGAGGGTCTGCCCGCCTATTTTAAGGGCGGTACGGCTCTGTATAAGGCGCTGCACAGTGTCCGGCGTTTTTCAGAAGACGTCGATTTATCCGTCGATGTCCGGGAGTGCAGCCGCACGCAGGGAGACAAGCGCCTGGAGCGGGCGACCAAAAAATACACCTGTATGGAGCGCAATCCCAACGAGGGCCGCACCAACCGCTCGGAGGTAATTTCCTACTACCGTTATCTCCCGGTTGTGGAATACGATTCTAACGACGTTTTGCAGCGTTTTGGAAAAGTAAAAGTTGAGGCCACGTCCTTTACCATCAGTGAACCATATGAGCCTGTGATAATTGCCCCGCTGATTTACGAACAGGCGGGGCCAGACCAGCAGCTTATTTTGCTTCAACAGTTCGATGTCCGCCCCTTTGAAATTCTCACTATGACAATCGAACGGATTTTCGTAGATAAGCTGTTTGCAGCGGAAGCCTACACCCGAAACGCGGAAAAGGAGCACCGAGCCTTTGAAGCGTCAAAACATATCTATGATTTGGCAGTTATCGCAAGCGAACCGCGCATCGTTTCATTGCTCCAGGATAAAGAGCAGTTGGCAAAACTGCTGACAATCCGGCTGACCGAGGAACAGAAGCGGTTGGACGGTATCCCCGGCGTTCTTCCCAAAGACTTTATCTTTTTCGACAAAGCATGTGCAAATACGCACATTACGAAGGCTTATGCAACGATGCAGAATCAATATGTCTTTATTCCGGATGACCGGATTTCGCTGGATGAAGCGCAGTATCAACTGCATTGTTTGCAAGATCAACTAAACCAAAATCAAACGTGGAGCCATGCAACTATTAAAAAATAGCGTCATGGCAGCTTAAATAAAATCCTCCTTATGGCTTTTGAACGCCGTGAGGAGGATTTCTATATAGGAGGATAAACTGTATCCATGCGAGAATCGCCTTTGGATATACTGCATAGGTTAGTCGGGTGTGAATACCTGTCGGATATGCGGCTGAAAGAACACGAGAATCGAAAAGCGCGAGTCCTACTGCATCAGTTGAATCCAAAAGATTTTTCTGCTGCACAGTGGAAAGACACAATCGAGTATTTGTATAAGGATGTATAGGGATTTATCACAAGCAAATATCTATATATTGATTATGAACTCTTGACAAACGCAAGATATAGTGTTATAATACCATTGTAATTGATTTTTTGTGCGTGATCCGTTAGGATTTGCAGGCATACTTGCTTGTATCGTGGGGAGCCTCTCACATTGCACACGCTTGTCAAGTTTGTATTCAAAGTGCCGACAGTATGGTTTTGCCCTTATGGGCGGAAACTGTGTGCCGGCGCTTTTTTGTATATAGATATTTTAGCCGGAAGGCAGAAAGGAGCGAAATGGCACAGACCTATGTAATCGGCCGGGTAACCGCTGATTTGGAACTGAAGACCAGTATCAACAGGCATCCGTATGTGCGCTTTGACATTGCTGAGAATATCGGCGGCAAGGAGCACCGCAGGACGCAATACCTTCAAATCTGCGCGATGGGAGACGATGCTGAAAGGCTCGTCCGCGCCCGCGTAAAGAAAGGCAGCCTTATCTGGGTATCCGGCTCTTTGGAACTGGAGGTATACACCAGGAGAGACGGCGTTACTACGGATAAGCGGCTGAAAGTATTGCTTGATAACTGGGGATTTGTCCCGGCCGGAACAGACAAGGCGGGAACAAAAGCCTTGGATAGTAAATTCTCCGAATCACTGGACAAAATTTCGCCGGTGATTGACGGGGAAAGAGAAGCCTTGCCGGGTTGAAAACCGGCGCCAAGAGGAACCGTATGTGTTTCAGAAAGGAACGCATATGGTTCCTCTTTTTTTGTTTTTTAGAGAAAAAGTCTCAGAAAGGATGAAACGAATGAATAAGAAAACAAGCCTCTGGTCAAGTATATCCGTTTTGACAACCGCGGTATTGGCAGTCATGGCATTTATCCGCGGGGACATACAAATCTGGCTGCTGAGCGGTATTTTTGCGGTGTGGGCGGCATGGGCGGCAGTAAAATTCCTGCTTCCTGCCCTTAAAGCGCAGCGGTACCGCCATATGGCCGGAAAAGCGCGAAAGAAGAAAAAAGGACAGCTTCCAAAGAAAGAACTTTCCGTACCGGATATTTCCGATCCGGTCGGCCTTGTCCTGCTCCGTCATGTGAACTTCCGTATTTCGGCGTATTTACAGTCGGCCTATCCGGAAGCGACATGGCAGTGGCTGGAGGAATTCCCGGAAAAAATCGCCGCGAAAGGCGGGACGGGAAGAATCCGGCTTTATGGCGTACCGGACTTTGATTATGCCGACGTCAGCTTCGATCAGAAAGCGGATATCAGCTGTTCGCTGCTGAAAATTGTGCCGATGGCCGAAGTACAGCAGGGTTCAGGAGAAAAGAAAACCATCCCCCAGCAGCAAACCCCGGCAGATCCGCAGGTTTGGTATGAGAAGCAGGGGCGGAACGTGCTGGAGGACTTAATCGCCGACCTGCATTCACGCGGCCATCACAGCCTTACAATCCGGGAAAACGGAGAAATCGCCATCGCGCAGGCGGATTCCGAAATTGTCCGCCCCGCGTTTGAGACTGTGCCGGAGAAGGTTTACTGGCCGAGACTTGTAAAGGTTTTCGAGCGGGAAGGGCTGGCGGCTGATATTACTGAGGGTGGCATGGTGCTGTCCTGGTGAAAAGGCAAATCAGGAGGAAAGGAGTGACGGAGAATGAAATCCGGACTGACAATCCAGGAGCTGGCGGCGGATGACCGCGCTTTTCTGCTGAAGATTCGCGATACCGTTCTTACGGCGGTAAACGAAGCTAATTTCAGCCGGGTTGTCGAAATGATGCAGGAAGCGGCAAACGCGAAGATGAATACAGCGAATGTGCCGGAAGTAGTCCGTCTGGCAAGCCGTGATTTCGGTATTACGGACGAAGAACATCCCGGCGTATTGCAGCATCTGATCGAGGGCAGGGACCTGACGCTTTACGGGCTTGCCAACGCGGTTACACGGTACAGCCAGGATGTGGAAAGCTATGACCGTGCGACGGATTTGGAAAGCATCGGCTACAATATCCTGTCGATGCCTGCGAAAAGATGGAACAGTATCAACCAGATGGCGGCGTGACGGCTGCCATAACAAATGATTAGGAGGATCTGATTATGACTTACAACAACGAAAACGCTTTGGCAGAGGTCAAAAACTTCACCCTTCCCGCCATGATTGAGAGCGATTTTTCCAATGAAGAGCTGTCCGAGGATTTTGACGGCTTGCAGATGAGTTTCCAGCGTGTGAAAATCCCTGCCGGGGGTACGCTCCAGTTTGAGATACCCGGAGACGATCCTGAGAACCCGGATTATGAGAAGACGCTGAGAGGCATTATCGTTTACAACCATCAGGCCGGCGCTTACTGGCCGGAGGGTTCGGAATACGACGATAACGTAGCCCCTTTGTGTTCTTCTGTAGACGGAAAACTGGGGATTGGAACGCCAGGAGGCGCCTGCGCCCTGTGCGAACTGAATAAATTCGGCACAGACGGAAAAGGCAAGGCGTGCAAGAATATGCGGCATCTGTATATCCTTCGCAGCGGAGAATATATGCCGATCCTTCTGTCTCTCCCGCCTACAAGCATCCGTCCGTTCAGCGATTTTATGAACGTATCTTTCGTTTCCCGGCGCCGCCCCGCCTGGAGCAGCGTTGTGGAGATCGGGCTGAAGCGGGTAGACAACGGCTCGAATACCTACAGTGTGGCGACATTCCGGAAGCTGTATGACTTTTCGGGGGAAGAACTGGCGCAGGTGAAGCACTATGCGGATAATTTCCGGGAGCAGGTTAAAATGATGCTCCAGCAGCGTGCCGCGGATTCAGAAACGCGGATGGAACCGGAGGGCGTATATGAGCAGGATTCCCGTTATTCAACAGTGGAGAGCGGGGAGCATTTTGCAATTTCCGGACCAGGGACAATCGACGGGGAGCGGGAAGCTTTGCCGGCATAAAGAAAATCATGCGCGCGGCCTGCCGTGCGGAAAGTACAAGGAGAGGATACTGCCGATTGAAGTTGGCAGTGTCCCTTTCTCTTTTTGGAGGGATAAAAATGACAATGAAAACATTGACGGACGAACAGCGTAAATTCGCTGAAGAAAACCATGACCTGGTGTATACGTTCCTAAATGAGAACAGACTGCCGACGGTCCAGTATTACGACGTTGTGATCTTTGGCTATTTGCGGGCAGTACAGGAGTATTGCGGGAACCCAAAGCTGCAAAAGTATAAATTTGCTACTGTGGCATGGAAAAAGATGCTGTGCGCCCTGAAAGATTATTATAAGCATATGGCTAAGGATATCCTGTTTCAGGAGGATACGGTTCATATTGATGATATGAATGCTAAACATATCCATACCCCACTGGAAAATATAGCCGTCAATCAGGACGAACTGATGACGCAGATGGAAACGGAACTGATTCTCCACGCGCTGGCAAAGAGGCTGCCGTCCAGGGAAATGCGGATTATCCGCATGAAGGTGGATGGCGCCGGTATGCATGATATTGCGAAGGCGGAGCATATTACTTTCCATGAGATTAAGCGGCTCCTGGCCGGGGCATATGATACGGTTATTCAGGTTTTGCTGGGATAAGAAAGAGTAAGGAGGTCAAGACAAGAATGATGAAAAAGCATGTTTCCTTGAGCGGACGTCTTCTCTTCCCTTTAAAAGAGGGACAGTGCGCATTGATTCAGCGCGGAGGCGGCGTCATCCGCACCTCGCGGGTTGTTGAGATTTTGGAAGTTACCGACATATCCGTCAGGTTTGAAACCATGAATACGGTTTATCTGGTGTCAACGGCCCCAGTGCCAGGCGCGGCGGCAGCCCCGCTGGAACTGCGTATGTGCGCGTAATCCGGGATAATGAAAAGACAACAGGGACAGCATAGCCAAACCGGCTGTGCTGTCCTTTCATTTTTCTTAACAGAATTAAAGAAAGGATTTTGATTTATGAACGCTTTAGATAAGCTGGACGCGGTGCAGGTCAGCGCGGACAACCGGATTTCGGAAACGGACCGGAAGTTCTGCGAGGCGCATCAGGCGGCGTATGTGGACGCCAAAGCTTCATTAAGCGAATTGGAGTATATGTGGACAGATATCGTTAATCGTCAGGCAGAAACCTTAAAGCCGATTGAGGAAATCTGGAACAATGTGCAGAGATATATCCATCTCCCCCATTTTTCTGAACAGGATATCCGGAATCAGCTGGAAGAACTGAATGAGCTGTTTATTTCCAACCTGGTGCGATATTTTAATCACAGCTATAACGTATCTCTTGACTCTAATACCGTCATTGATGTGTTGCTGCCGCATAAACCCAAAAGCGATTACCACTCTCCGAATACAGAAGCGATAGCAGGATATCATCAAAAGCTGCGCTCTATGGAGGTAGACTACAAAGACGTGCTGGATCAGATTTTTATTCAGCTCGGAGGCCGGACCTTTCTGGAACGGGCGCTGGATGAAATCAAGGAAGCGTGCCATAAGGCAGCCTGGTGTACTTATACCGGTAAGGCAGAGTACGAACTGAAAAGCGATACGATCCGGTTTACCTATGGCTGCCGCTTTGAAAGTATGTTTGGTAAATGGGAGCTGAATGACAAAATGAAAAGCATCCTGATAGGACTGGCATATTTTGAAACAGGGACGTTTGGATATTATCCCGCGGCTATCTCCAAGCTCCTTGGCTGGAGCTATCGGGAAGACCCAGTTGTCATTTTTTCTAATTACACGAAGCTCCAATCGCTGCGGATGTTTAAGAATGGCCGCGTAGATATCAAATTCAAAAGCAAGGACTATGCAGGCCGGTTTGTTTCCGAGTTTCTTGGCTCTTGTCCGCTGATGGAGGTGAAGAAATGAAATACGCGGTTTGCGATACCGCTGTACCGCAGGAAAGACGGCAGGAAACCAATGAAAAGCTGCTGTATCTGATTGATAGCGGCAAAGCTGGTGAGTATGGGATCAGCGGCGGCGATATCTATAACCTGTATACCGGTGACGGCGGCCTGCACGGACTGCGCCGGCAGGATTACGAAAATTACGCTTCGTACAGCGAGGCCAAGAAAGAAATCGAGAACGGGCAGTTTTTCACCCCTCCGCTGCTTTGCCGTCTGGTTGCGGAAGCATTGTCCCCGCCGCCGGACGCGGCTGTGGCTGACCTGACCTGCGGCGCGGGGGCCTTTTTCAATTTCATGCCGGCAGAAAACAATCTGTACGGCTGTGAGCTGGACATTAAGGCATATAAAGTGGCGGGATATCTCTATCCTCATGCGAATCTGGTGAACGGCGACATCCGTTCCTACCAACCGCCCGTCCGCTTTGATTATGTGGTCGGGAACCCGCCGTATAACCTGCGGTGGTGGGTAGACGACGGGGAGAAAATCCTTTCACAGCTCTATTACTGCCGGAAAGCGGCGGAACTGCTAAAGCCGTTTGGAATTCTGGCGATGATTGTCCCCGCGTCCTTTTTGTCGGATGATTTTTCCGATGGAACATCTATCCGGGAGATGGAAGAACGCTTCAGCTTTTTGGGGCATGTGGCTTTGCCTTCGAACGCTTTTTCTTTTTTGGGAGTGCGGCATTATCCGATTAAGCTGCAATTCTGGCAGAACCGCGGTGAAGGCATTGAGGTACAGCCGTATCACATCAAAGTGAATCGGTTTTTAACCGCCGGCTTTGATTGTGGGAAAGAAGCGGAATGGATTTCTGAACATCTTCTGCAAGGCGCTATTAAGCTGCTGAAAAAGAACCGTTATTCCGCGGTGCGGGAACTGGCAAAGGAAAAAGAGCTGTCGGAGGGATTTCTATACCAGGTACAGAAAATGCTCTATCAGATAAAGTGCCATCCGAAGCTGAAGGAAAGCTATGCTAAGTGCTACGAGTATTTTTACCGGTTCTGCACGGAGACGCAGCCCAAGGATATGAAGTACGAGGAATGGGCAAAAAAGAGGCTGACGGAGGCCAAAGTGCTTGCCTGTCTGAAACGCACCCTTCAAAAGCAGAACGCCCGGCCGCCGCAGGACAAGATCGCCTTGGTGAAGCGGGACTATGATTTTATTTATAAGGGCTACAGCGGCAAGGCGCGCCGGCAGATTCCAGAGGAAAAACGGGCGCCTGTCCCGATGTATGAAATTGTTTCTTCAGACGGCGCGTGGGAATTTCCCGGTTATGAACGCCTGGTGAGAAAAAAACAGCGGGAATACGTCGGCCAAAACCGGCCCTTTGCCACTATGGAGGAGGATCCGGAGATTGGCGCGTGGCTGGAAAACTTTCACCTATGGGATGCAGAGAACGAAGAGGAAATCCGCCTCAACGAGATCCAGCGGCACGATCTAAACCTGATGCTGCAAAAGCGGTACGGGCTGCTCCAATGGGAACAAGGCAGCGGTAAAACGCTGGCCGGTATCGCCTCGGGGCTATACCGGATGGAAAAGCAGAACGTCCATCATACCTGGGTGATATCCCCTGCCATCTCTATCCGCAACAACTGGGACGAGGTCTTGCCAAATTATGGCTTGCCCTATGTTTTTGTAGAACGGCTATCAGATTTGGAGAAAATCCAAAAAGGCGATTTTGTCCTCCTTACGCTGAATAAGCTGGGTACATACCGGCGCCAGATTAAACGGTGGGTGCGGAGGTACGGGCAAAAACTGCACCTTATCTTTGATGAGAGCGATGAGATGACAAACCCTTCCAGCATCCGGGCCAAGTCCGTACTGGACTGTTTCCGGCGCTGCCGCTGCAAACTGCTGACAACCGGCACAAGCACACGGAACAATATTTCGGAGTTTGCGCCGCAGCTGGAGCTGATGTATAACAATTCGGCCAACATGCTGTCATGGAGTCCAAGGATTTACCATTATGAACGCGGCGACGATTTTTTATCCAGCAAGGTGAATCCCTATTTTGGACAGCCTATCCCCGCATATAAAGAGGGCTACCGGCTGTTCACAGCCTCCCATCTGCCGGAAAAGATTACCGTATTCGGCGTGGGGCAGCGCACACAGGACATTTACAACGCGGACGCTCTCAGCGAAATTCTCGGCAAGACGGTCATTACCCGGACCTTTCCGGAAATCGTCGGCAGGGAAATTCGACGGATTCATCAGGAGCCGGTATCGTTTACCCAAGATGAACGGGCTGTGTATCAAATGGCGATGGAGGAGTTCCGGAAAATGCGGGAAAACTACTTCGCCAGCACGGGAAATTCCCGGAAGGACGCCATGATGCGTCTGATGCAGCAGATTACGTTGCTTCTGCGGATCAGCGCGGCGCCGGACACGGTTGTAGAATATCAGGGCGGCATACCCACCAAAATACGCCGTGTTGTGGAGCTGGCCGGCCAGTTCGAAAATGAAATTATAGCCATAGGCGTCCGGCACAAGGTTGTTTTGGATTCTTACAAAGCGGCGCTGGAAACAGCGTTCCCGAACCGCGCCGTTTTTGCGGTGACGGGCGGGACAACCAGCTTTGCTCAAAGGCGGAAGCTGCGGAAGACATTGAAAGAGAGCGGGAACGGGATTTTGCTGTGTACGCAGCAGAGCCTTCCGTCCAGCGTCAATTTCGAGTATGTGAACAAGGTCATTATTCCGGAGATGCACTACAACAACGCCAAAATGAGCCAGTTCTATATGCGGTTTGTCCGCTACAATTCAACGGAATGGAAGGATATTTACTTTGTTACCTATGCGGGAAGCATTGAATCCAACCTGATGCAGATGGTGATGGCAAAGGAGAAAATCAATTTATTTATGAAAGGCCAGGATACAAACCTGGACGAAATCTATGATCGTTTCGGCGTGGATTATGACCTTCTTTCGCTGCTCATGTATCGTGAGCAGGATGAAGAAGGGAATTTCCATATCCGCTGGGGCGAACAGCAAATAGCATGATATTTACAGAAAGGATGAATCTACAATGCGAGACTTATTATTCCGTGGGCAAACCCGCAGAAAAGGGGAAAGAGTTCTTATGAACGGCAAGCCCATAGATGCAAATTGGGTTTACGGCGGTATTTTTCAGGGAAAAGGGGATTTTTCCGTGATTTATACCTATGAGCCAATTAAAAAGATGCCGGTTTATACGGACACAGTGGGACAATATGCAGGAATCGATGACAAAAACGGCACGAAGGTTTTTGAGGGTGATATCCTGAAATTGAAGCACCGCTTATACGTGATTGAATGGAAAAGCGGCTGCTTATATGCTTCCCAGAAGAGTTATTTGAAAGATAGCGTCAGCACGTTCTATAAACCGGTTGACAATCTTATTGCTGAAGGCGCGGGGGTAATCGGAAACATCTATGATAATCCGGAACTGCTGGAGGGATGAAAAGATGATGGGAAGACTGGAAAAACGCTACTGCTGGATCATGGATATTCTGGCATGGGGGCACGGAAAGTATACCGAAGAACAGCTCGAAAAGCTGACCATGCCGGAGTTGGCGGAAATTCACAGCCAAGTTTATCATCAGCATCTTGAAGAAATTCAAAGTATCCATCTATGATTGAAGAATTGAGGGAATAGAAATGAGATATTACAGTACACAGTGCCCGATTACACCGGGAAGCTATCCGGAGCCGGAAAACAACAAGATAACCGAAATCCACAATTATGAGAATAAGACCTATTGTGAGGAAATCGGACGGGAGGCATGGGGATATATTGAATACGCACATCCTCTTCGCCCGGAAGAAGCCAGTGATTTTGAACTGATTCCAACACCCCGTAAGATAAAGAAAATGAGGTTTATTGGTGTGGACGGCTGGGACCGCATGGTTTTCAAGGATGAAGACGAATATGTGTGGAAATACACGGAGCCGGGAGAACTTCCGATGGAACGTCACGACCTCTTGCATTCATCTACGAACAATGCGCTCGATGGAGAACCGTGCTGGCCGATGAAGCCGGACATTGACTACCGGATTGAAACAGGCAGCCAAGACACAAAATAACGGAGATGATTTAACCTGCAAACGCTATTTGTAAATTGACGAATAGGTTAAAATGTGATATACTATGAAAGGAATTGAAAATGGATAATAAGGATATACCGACATGCCCATTCTGCGAACAACTTGAAAAGTTCAAGCAGACAGAGGCTGAATATATGGAAATGCGGCGCGGTCAATCAGGTAAAGCAACGGCGAGATATAAATCTGCCTTGATACATGAATTATATTATGATGGCTACTGCTGCGGCAGTACGGCATATTATACGGAAAAAATGAATTATTGTCCCGTGTGTGGGATCAAATTGAAAGCGGGTAATACAGATGGATAACACCATTGTCATGGAGTACACGAAGCTGCTGGAGAAAAAGGCAAGACTGCAAAAAGAATTGTCTGTTCTTCCGCAGGGGTATATCTCGAAAAAGAATATCAACGGCAAGACCTACCACTATCTGCAAAACAGGGTTTCCGGGAAAATGGCCGGAATATATCTGAAAAAGGATAAGGTGGATAGGGTTTCCGAACAGATTCGCCTGCGGAAACAATACGAAGAGGAGCTCCCGAAAGTGAATACCCGCCTGAACGAGCTGGAACAGGCAGCCCGGTTGATCGGGCATGGCTTGGACCGCCGGCTGCTATTACAGAAGCTGGGAGCGGGCATGGATATGCTTTCCGCCGAGCAGAAAGGACGCTGCATTTCTTTTGCCGACGCGATGAACGCCATCGAGGGAGTCCCGGCCAGCGAGCAGACCTCCAAAGGGCTTGCCGACTGGCAGGATGGGAAAACGTCTTACCTTTCCGTTTTTGAAGCAACGCTCCGGCGGTATGGTTTTAAAACGGAGGTTCAGCCATGAGAGACCCCTATTTATATGATGACGCGGACGTGCTGAAAAACCTTGCCGGCATTAAGGACGCCGATCTTTTGCGGAAAGCGGAGGCGGACATCACGAATTTAGCGATGGCTGGCATCTATAACCGGCAGTATGAAAAATTCGACACAGAAACCCTGAAAGATATTCACCGCACAATTTTCGGCCAGATTTATGAGTGGGCCGGGGAATTTCGGGAAATCCAGATGATAAAGCCGGAAGACGTGCTCGGCGGCGATACCGTCCGGTATGCTTATCCCAAAGAGATTAAAAAACAACTGGCGGCTTCCATGAAGGAAATCGCCAAACTCCACCGAAACGGGGAAAATGACCGGGAGATTGTCTTCCGCATGGTCCGCATCATCGCGCAGATCTGGCAGACGCATCCCTTCCGTGAGGGGAATACCCGAAGCGTGATCGTATTTGCTATCCTGTTTGCCAAATCACTCGGCTTTGAAGTGGAACATGAGATGTTCCGCGTCCATGCGTCGTATGTGCGAAATGCGCTTGTCTGGGCGTCACAGGGCATTTATTCCAAGTATGAGTATCTGGAACGGATATTTTATGATGCCGTTCTCGGAGAAGAAGCCAAACCGGAAACCGCCGGAGCTTCTTCCGACGGGAAATATGAGAAAATCGGGGACTACAAGGTGTCCGATTACAAAGAACGGCCGCATCAGTATTTGGACGAAAAGTAGTCCGAAAACTGGTGCAGCAGGTTAAGAGAGAACAAGGCTGAGACAATCGGCCCTGTTCTCTTTTCTTTTTTGAGAAAGGTTGATTGATGATGAAAAATCAGATATTCGAATATGGCGGCTTTCACTTTATACCGGAGAGAAAATTTACTGCACAGGAGAAGGATTTCTTCAAGATTTCCCGCCAGCAGCGGATTGACTGCAGCCTTGGATTTTGTGTGCCGGGATATATTTATGAAAGCAAATACGACTACTCGTATGAGAGCTTTTATGAAGCGGCAACCAATAAAGACTGCGACCTGTTCCGTTGTGTAGAAAATGGCAAGTTGTATCTCCCCTGCGAAAATGATTTGCAGGAGTATATCGAAAACAAGCGGAGGAAAAACGAGTGCCTGGATTGTGGCTGCTATGATGAAACAGAAGGCTGTGTATTGACAAGCACAGAGAAACAGGAGAATTGTCCGAAGTGCAGTGAGTCCAGTGTCCTGCTCAGTGATTATAAGGATTTTTTTAAGGACATCACGGCGCTGCACGACTGCAACGACTGCGGTATCAGTAAATGCAAGTTTGCTCCTGAACCCGGTCAAATGGTTCGTATCAACTGCCCTCTATGGGTGGAAAAATGAAAGGAATCCTGAGTTATGAAAAGAGCTTCGATTTTATCCGAATTAAAAACCCAACGTCCATATCTTCTGCGGGAATATGGCAAAGCGGATGGCAGTCTTGTCAGCTGTAAAAAAATCTTCCATATCCGTGCTGATTATGACGGATACAGATGGTGGAATACGATTTGGCCGTGCCGTGAAGAGCTTGCTACGCCGCAAGTCTGCCGGGAGGCTGATTTGATGTATGAACGCCTGACTGCGGACGATGCCTTTCGGGATCTCGCAGCTCTTAGGAAGTTCTGCGGAAAGCATCCGGAGGCGGCAGTCCATGGGTGCGGGGACGAATACAACTTTTATTTTGAAGGCGAACGATGCACATATTGGCTGCGCTGTATCACACGGAGCAAAGACTACAACCTATATCTGCATGTATTCGCAAAGGAGGATGAAAATGGATAAGGCGCGCTGGCTGGGCATTAGCTGCCCCCTTTGCGGACAGGAACTGAACAGTTGGGACGTCCGTTGTTCAAAATCAGTCGGATACCTGGATTACCAGATATGCGAGAACTGCCTTTGTAAAGAGTACGATATGGAAAAAGAAGAATTCCGTGACCGTATGGAAGCCTATTTTGAAATACGGCCGTGCAGGGGGCTTTGAGATGGAAAATCTGAATTTGCTGACCCGACGGCTGTTTGCCGAGGGATGGACGAAAGACAACCACCCAAATTTTGTCAGTGACTGGACATATTGCAACGAGTTTCAGGGCGGTTTTGAGTATACCATTGAAAAACGGAACCGCATGGTGTTTTCTACGCCATGCGGCCTGCTGGTAAAGGGCTCCCATTGGAACAGCGGCTATATGTCGTATATGGGTATTGATTGGACGCTGGAGAACGACAATCCTACGATTAACTGCCCTTACCGGAAGCAGGGGTGTAAGAAAAATCATCCTCTGCTCCGGGATCATGCAACGGACGGAGGATTGTGCAAAATGGTGTTCTGTGCCTGCCGTGAGGTGGCGGCGCCGTACTGGTATGAACAGTCGCTCGATAAGGCGCTGGATGAACGTGCCCAAAGAAAAGAGGAGCTGTTTCAGGAGTTTGCAAAGAGTAAACGGCGTATCTGCCGGTATCACTGTTATTTCGATGAAAATACCGAAACATGGACGCAGCATTATAATCCGATGAATTGCGCCGGAAACCATGCCGGATGCCAGTACTGTACGATTCTCGGCAAAGAGCTGGACACAAGAAAGGGGAATGTTTTCTATGATTTGAAGATCACCCGAAAGCCGGAAACAATGACGCTGTTCACCAAGGAGTACGAAGTGAGTATTCACAAGGATAAACGGCTGTTGGAGCACAATGTGTCATTGGACATCTGCGAGGCAATCATGAAGATTTGCCCAGATGAGGCACAAAGGAAAGCGGAATCCAAGTTTTCCAGGGAACTGTTTTTCAGTGAACATCATGGGAAATATTTCAAGGTGGAAGCGATCAATCTTCGGGCAGAGCGCCGGGTCAGCCGTGATTTGATGCAGGATCTTGCCGATGTGCAGGCCGGTTATACCGTAACCCATGAGGCGGATGTCCTCTCAGCGGTAAAACAACAGAAGTCTGAACGTAAGGAGAAGGCAAGGCAGGCCCGAATCCGTAAGGCCAAAAAGCTGATTTTACAGTATGGCCTGGACGGAATCCCGGCGTCAGACCTTTATCGTGTGCGAAAAATGATTGATAAGGGCTTGATTTCCAAGGAGGATATTTCCCTGCTGGAAAGACGGCATAAGGTAGAACAGGGCATGGAACAGCTTACATTTTTTATGCAGGAGGACAGCTATGCACATACATGAATTGGCGGACTGCTGTACCTTTGATGAAGTGGCAGTCGGCGGTAATCTGCCGGCTACAGAAGAATACCGCGCTTTTCTAAAAAAGCTGCACCCAAAGCAGATTTTGAATATGCGGATCACGATACCGCTGTACCGCGTCCGCTATTCGTATATGACGCGGCGGGGGAATGTCCGGCAAAGCGAGAAATTCTTTTTTGCGACAGCCGGTGAACATGAGGAACTTCATCTTGAAGTGGAGATGAAGCTGAAGGACTGGTTCGAGGATGAAAACCGGGAGCGGCCTTACCGGGCGGTATCCAATGTAGAAATTCTGGATATCGGCCGTGTGGCTTATGCCACGCTCCCGCTGTGATTTTCTTCTCTCACAATATGCAAACCGCGCCCCTTGTTTAAGGGTTGCCGCGAGGCGTCAGGCGATTGCGCGCCGAAACGCCGAAAAAGGAATCGGCCAGCGGTGTAAAAGTACACGCCGGAAAGGATGGACTTTTCCGTTTTCAGCAAAATATTTTGTCGGAGATGGAATGGTGAAACATATTGTGGGCTGGTCCGGCGGCAAGGACTCGTCGGCCATGCTGATTCGCATGATGGAAGAAGGGCGGCCGATTGACGACATTGTGTTTATTGAGGTGATGGCGACGCCGGCTCTCGGCGGAGAGTTGCCGGAAATGTATGAATACATCCAAAAAATGGAGAAGTACATCGACCGTAAAATTACGGTTGTCCGGTCGGTTTTGGACTTCGACACAGTGTTTCATTACACTTATGGTTCGGGCCGGCGGACAGGGAGTATCTATGGATTTCCTTTTACAATCGGGGCCTGGTGCAATGGCCGCTTAAAATTAAGGACGATCCGGCAGCACTATAAAAGCTATGGCGAGCATATCCGGTATCTTGGGCTGGCTGCCGACGAACCCAAACGGCTTGCCCGGCTGGATTCGTTTTGCCGTGCCCCTCTTGCTGAATGGGGTATGACGGAGCAGGATTGTGTGGATTTTCTGAACAAGCGGGGTATGTTAAACCCGCTGTATCAGAAATTCCGGCGGCTTGGCTGCTGGTTCTGCGTCAAACAAAGCCTGGATTCCCTGCGCGTGCTGCGCCGGGACTATCCCGAATACTGGGCGATGCTGCTGGCGTGGGACAAGGAAAGCCCCCGTACCTTTAAGCCAAACTGCACGGTCATGGATTTGGAGCGCCGGTTTTCGCTGGAAGACCGGCAGCTCCGCCTAGCCGCTGCTGATGAAGCTTTTTTGAAAGCCGCATAAGGAAAAAATGATAAAGGAGATTTGCCCTATGGAAATGAATTATAAAGTGAAAATCAAGAAACTGTTGGCGCTGGCTGAAAGCCCTGTGGAAGCAGAGTCCCGGGCGGCTTTGCTGAAAGCCCGCGAACTAATGGCGAGGCACAAGCTGTCGGAGCGTGATCTGAAAGATGAAGGCGGTCAGGAAGTCAAGGATGTCGAGCTTGAAATTACCTGCAGCAAGCGGCGTGACCCGTGGATTGTAAATCTGTCAGGGGTTATCGCTGAAAATTACTGCTGCAAGGGGTACCGGCGGCATTCGTCGGGAAGCCAGACACAGCGTATGGGCTTCATTGGGTTCGAGGATGACGTGGAGATTTGCGCCGCTGTTTTCAAGTATGCTGTGGATTGTGTTCAGGCGAAGGTGAAGGAAATCAAGAAAGAATACAAGAAGCATGGGTTTCGGGCTGATTATATCAAGAAGCTGTGCGACAGCTATGGGTACGGCTTTGTAAACGGCGCCGATAAGGCTTTCAAAAGGCAGCAGGAAGAATTGCCGCAGGAATGGGGACTTGTGCTGGCGACGCCCAAAGAGGTACAGGAAGCGTCGGCGCACTGGAGACAACATGAATTCAAGGCGCGCGCAGCTCAGGCAGAAAACCTCCATATAAACGCATTTAGCAGCGGTTATGCGGATGGCAAGCGATTCGACCCCAAGCACAGATTGAATGCGGGTATATAGGTTACAAAAGGTAAAGGTATCGGTGGGAGCAGAAGATTTCTGCTCCCATTCTTTTTTGTTGAAATAACACGTATTCCAGTCGTATTAAATAAGTATAAACCAAATTTCAAAGGAGTTGACGCCATGTTAATCAGTATCGACCATGGGAACAAACAAATCAAAACCGTACACAAAACCTTTACCTCCGGCCTGTGTGAAAGCGAAACAAGGCCGCCTTTCGGCCAGGATGTTTTATCCTACAACGGGAAGTATTATACCCTTTCCGACCAGCGCATCCCGTATATGCGGGACAAGACCGCCGACGAACGCTTCTTCATCCTTACGCTCTTCGCCATCGGCTTTGAACTGCGGCGGATGCTGCCGGCGGAGAACCCGGTTAGGGTTCAGCTGTGCGTTGGTCTGCCGCCGGCGCACTACGGAACGCTGTATAAGAAGTTCGAAGAGTATTTCCTCGGCCGGGGCGTCCTCAATTTTCAGCTCGGCGGCGAACCGTTTTCCGTCCTGATTACCGAAGCCCTCTGCTTCCCGCAGGCTTATGCAGCCGCAATTCCCGTCTATGCAAAGCTCCAGCAGCTTCCCAAAGCGGTGATTGTAGACATCGGGGGCTTCACGGCGGATTATCTGCAAATCAAATACGGGCAGGCGGACCTTTCCGTGTGCGATTCACTGGAAAACGGCGTGATTGTTCTCTACAACCGCGTCAAATCCAAAATCAACGCGGATTTCGATATGCTGCTGGAGGAATCGGACATCGACGCCATCCTGCAGGATAAGGGGCAGGGATATGATGAAGCGGTCTGCCGGATCGTCCGGGAGCAGGCGCGGCTTTTCATCGACGACCTGGCCGGCAGGCTGCGGGAGCGGATGATCGACCTGCGTTCCGGCAAGACGGTTTTCGTAGGCGGCGGTTCCATCCTGCTGAGAGAGCAGATTGAAGCCTGCGGGAAAGCCGGACCGGCGCTTTTCGTGGACGAGCTGGCCGCGAACACAAAGGGCTATGAGCTGCTGTACCGGGCCTCCAAGTTCGGAGGATAAGCCTATGCCGGAGAAAAAAGAACAGAACAAATTTACCATACAGTTTAATGCCGCCGATCCGTCCCACCGGCAGGTTGCCGACGTCCTCAACCGGCAGGGGCGGCGTAAGGCGCAGTTCCTTGTCAACGCCGTCCAGCATTATCTGCACTGTCCTGAAACGCCGGATATCCCCCAGGCGGAGCCGACAGATACCCGCGTGATTGAAGAGCTTGTCCGGCGTATTCTGGAAGAACAGGGCAAAACGGTTCCCACGGCCCGGGAAACGGAAAATGGGCGTCCGGCCTTTCCGCGTTCAGAAAGCGTCCGCTGCGATGACGCGGAGGAACTGCTGGGAGAAAAAGGGCTGGCGGTTATCGCCAATACGATGGCGGCGTTCCGGAAAGAGTGAAAATTTTGTTTTGGAAAGAAAAAAATCATACTGAACACATAAGGAATTCAGAAAATGATCTCCTAAAAATGTTTGAAAAGGGTGATTTATTATACTGTAACATGTATAAATTCGATTTTGAAACAGAAGTCGGAATAAAAAGTGAACTTGCTTTTTTTGATAAATTTCGATATAATTAAAATTATAATTGGAGGTAATTGCAGTATAATTTTTTGTAAAATTTGTGCAATAGGGGGTTGACAAGCATGGCCGCCATAGGTAAACTTTTACATACATACATACATACATACATACATACATACATACATACATACATACATACATACATACATACATACATACAGGAGTAGTCTGTCTTTTCAAGAATACTATTCAGAATCAAAAAGGACACAGAAATCCTTTTCAAAGGGTTTCTGTGTCCTTTTTTGCTTTTTTCCAGGAATATATGGCTGTCAGGAAAGGAGGCCATATTTATGATTGAAATTGCGGTATACCATCACGACAGCGAGTATCGAAAAAAGGTTTCGCAAGATTTTATAAACAGCTTAAAACAGTCGCAGGTCTATGGAAAGGTGTACTCCATTCAAAATTTACAGAAGTTTTCAGAGAACCTTTTGAACGGGAAATATCAATTTGACATCATTTGCATTGATACGGCTGAGAAAGAGCATGCGCAAAGGCTCATGGAACACACTTCTTCCAATCCGGAGTATATTCTTCTGGATACGCCTGCGGAGGAAGTATCAGGATATATGCGGTACAAACCTGCGGCGTGGATACATTCAGATGGAGACGGGCAGAGAGAAGTAGCCAAAGCGTTGCAGTCCTGCCTATATCATCTGCACAGAAAACGTGAAGAATGCTTCTGTATCCGTACAAAAGCGAAAAGCGTGCGGATTCCCTACCGGCAAATCCTATATCTGGAAAGCCGTCTTCATCAGGTAATTGTTCATACGGTACGGCCGCAGGATGTGTGTGCCTTTGCCGCCGTTCTGGACGATGTGGAAAAAGCGCTTCCGGAAGAAACATTCTTCCGATGCCATCAAAGTTTCCTCGTAAATATCGACAGCATATACCAGCTTGACCGTACGGGACGGAATTTGATACTGAGCAACGGAGAAACGCTTGGAATCAGCAAGCGGTATTATAAAGACGTTAACCGCATTTTTCCATGGGAAGCCACAATATAAAAGCCAAATTTGCAGGAAAAGACCAAATCTGCAGTTTGCTCGTCCAATACGGCAAAAGGGGTGGCGCCATATCCCTACAACGATATAATGGAGACAAGCTGAAGATACTGAAAAAGGAGGAAGCACATCATGAAGGACTTTATGGATTTTTCAGGGGCCTTAGACGGTGAAGATCCCACCATATCGCAGGGAGCAGACAGCTTTACAACAGGGACGGATTACAACGGAGACGGCATTATGGACGGGGAAGCAGTATATGAAGACCTGAATGGAGACGGCGTGTTCGATACCATTACCGCATCGGTAGATACAAATGGCGACGGGATCGTGGATTTTGTTTCTGTATATCAAGATACAAACGGCGATGGATTTACGGATTATTCTGCCACCCTTATGGACGTTGATACAAACGGGGATGGAATCGCGGACAGTGTGTTTTTTGGCGAAGACGCCAACGGCGACACTGTTTTTGAGACAACACAGATCATGGACGCGGAGGAATGGGCCATGTTTACCGGAAGTCCGGACAGCGGATATGTCCCGGTAGACGAAGGCGGAGGCTTTGACGCGGGATATGAGCAGTTTAATCCCGCGGAAACCGATATGTCCCAGGTAGTCGGAACTCCTGTTGCGGACGAGCAGTGCTGGGATTATCAGGGAGAAAATGGTCCCTGTGCAATTTATGCGCAGGTAATGGCGTATGAAGGCATGACCGGACAGGACATTGACCCTCAACAGATGATAGACGTCGCCACGGAGCAAGGGTGGTACGATGATGGAACCTCCATGGAGGATATGGACAAAATCTTGAATTATCTTGGCGCTGAAACAGAAAAAAGTTTTGGCGGAGATATGGAGGATCTTCATAACTGTCTGGAAAATGGCGGCAGGATTGTCGTAGCGGTGGACGGGAATGAAATCTGGTATGGAAATACCGAAACCTATGCGCCGAACGATCCGAACCATGCGGTAGAGGTTATCGGAATCGACTATTCCAGCCCGGAGCCGATGGTTATTATCAATGATTCCGGCACGATGGACGGACACGCGATCACAGTACCGGCTTCTCAGTTTATGGACGCCTGGGAAGACAGCGGTTACTACTATGTGGAGGCATACGCCTGATCCGGACGGATGGAGGAATATCAAGAACAATAGAGCAGGAGGATGAAACGATGCTTTCAATACAGGAGTTTTTAAAGAAAATCAATACAGGCAGCGCCGTCCGTGAAAATATCCCGATGGGGCTGGGAATGGGATTCCCGGTACTCAATATTACAGGGGACCGGCTTTTAGTTTCCGTTTTTTACTATCGTTCCGTGCTGCGGCCAAATGACCAGACTTTGCTGATGCCGCCGGAATATAAGCTCACATTGGACTATCCGAGCGGGAAACTGACATCGTTTGAAAACCTTCGGTTGGATCCCCGGTATGCAAAGGTGAATTTTGATAAGCCGGTGGGGATATTCCGGCATGAAGCAATCAAACATTTGGATCGGGATGGATACAAAAAAGCGAAAGAAGATTTATATGACGCGCTGAACCGCTTAATCGCGTTTTTAGGGGATGAGGGCGAGTTTACGAAAGAAGATGAGGAAAAACTGTCAGGACTTTATACCATGATGACAGAACCGTCCTTACATCCATTCTATAGATCCCTTTCCCCCCAGTTCTTTGAACGGTATATCGAGCAATAAAGGAGGCGGAAGCTGTGTTTCTCAAAAATAAAAACTTTTTCAATGATCCGGCCCCTTTGAAAGAGAGCACGGAGAAAAGGACGGATATACAAGAAAATAGAGAGTTTTCCGTGAGGGAGCCAGAGCACAGGGAAAATGTAAATCTCAGCTTCTATGACGAAGCTTTTATGGCGCGGCTTCAGAAGCTGGAAGGATATTGCCGTGAAGCCGGCAGGAAGGACTTGTTGGAACAGTTAGCTTCTATCAGAGCGTACTTGGCGTCGGAAAAATTCAGTGTGGCGGTAGTCGGTGAATTTAACCGGGGAAAAAGCACCCTGGTCAACCGGTTAATCGAACAGGATATCATCCCGACCAGCGATATCCCGACAACCGCCCTTCCGATTTACATATCCGGCGGAGAGCAGGAAAGCCTTGTTTTAAAGACTGCGAATGGGCAGAAGCGGTACCAGATCGAGGAAAAGAGCTGGGAAGCCATTGAAGAGGAACGGAAAAAATTCGCCGGGGCCAAAGGTGAAATCCTTTTAAAACGAAACTGCAGCCTCTTGATAGAGAACGATCTGGAAATCATTGATACCCCCGGCGTCAACTCTCAAATTCGCGGTGACCTCAGTATGGCGGAGCAGGCATTGAGCGGATGTGACTGTGCTATTTTGCCAATGGCCGCCATAGCTGCATTCAGCGAATCGGAAAAGCTGTTTCTTCAGGAACGGATCCTGATGAAGAAAGTCCCGCGCATTATGGTGGTTTTGACCAAGCTGGATCTTGTGGACGAAAAGCAGCGGTTAAGTGTTGTAGAATCCGTGCAAAGAAAACTGGAAGCTATGGAAACCGAAATCCCGCTTTACCTGTCTGCGGAAAACATGGTGGAAGGATGGGAAGATCGCTCTGGGACAGAAGCAATCCGGAAACAGATTCTTGCATGGCTGCATGAGTCTTCCCATATCCAGCTAAAAAAAGAGAGGGCCAGCCAGGAAATGAAGGCTGTTTCCTCAGACTTGGCGGCGGTCTATCAGTGCCAGCTGGATATTATCGAGGAAAAGGAAGAAAAGCGGAAGGAAACAGCGGAACAGAGCAAACAGAAGCTGCTCCGCAGCGCACAAATCCAGTGGGATGCCTTGGAAATCGATATGCTGAACCGCTGCAACCAGAATTTTGAGTGGATCCGCAGCATGACGGAGGAACGGCAGCAGGACGTCATAGAAAAACTGACGTTAGAGCTTTCCCATGTGACGAATCCAAAAGATTGGTGGGAGAAGGACTACCCATACCGGATCAAGATGGAAATGATCTCCTTGGGAAATGTTCTGGAAAACAATCTTCAGGGCTTCTATACCCGCGACGTCAACTGGCTGAACCATCTCCTGCAGGAGAAATACAGTTCCGCTGTCCCGCCCCAGAACCAGCGGATTGCGGAGAAAAATATCTTTCGCGCCCCGATGGAGCAGCAAGCGGTTGAACTGGAGGATATGAAACGCTCCCGGCTGATTTCCCGCGTGGGGACGGGTGTTGCTACGGTAGGAGGATACCTGATAGGCGGACTAATCGGGCTGTCGCCCATTGGGATGGCCGTAGGTATCGGCGGCGGTATCCTCTCCGAGGTCTTTATGAATAAACGGGTGGAATCGCAGAAACGGGAACTTACAAGGATTATCCGTGAGGAACTGCCGGGCGTTTTCAGCAGCAGTATTGAAACTGTTGAGAGAAATATCCGGGATGTTTATATTTCAACGATCCGTACAATGAAACAGACCTGTTCAGATTGGGTAAAGGTGAAATGCGATGCCATTGACGCAGCGCAGAAGCAGGCGGACGATCCGAAGCGCGAAGAGGCTGTCCGCCGGAAACTTGCCGAACTGAGGGAAATCGGCATATAGCGTCAGCAAAAGATATAAAAGTAGGAGGAAAATACAATGACGAACGATCAACTCAAAGAGTTTGTGGCAAGGCAAAAGCGTCTGACCGGAATTATCCAGGAGGCTTCCGGTCTGGTGCAGAAACTGGATATGGAGCATTGCGCCCAGACGCTGCAGCAGCTGCGGCAGAAGATTTCATCGGATACCTTCAAGATCATGGTAATGGGGAATTTCAAAAACGGCAAAAGCACATTTATCAATGCGCTTCTCGGCCAGGAAATCCTGCCGGCTTATGCCGTGCCGACCACCGCGATTATCAATGAGATCAAATATGGTGAAAAGCCGAAAGCGGTCCTGCATTTTTTGAATCCGCTGCCGGAAAAAATGTACGACGGGATCCCTGAGAAAGCGCTTACCCACATGCGGCGGTTTAAAATGAAGGATGTCCCCCCGATTGAGATGCCGGTGGATGAAATTGAGGATTTTGTCGTTATCCCTATGGGGATGGAGCATAAAGAGGCGATCAAACAAAGCCCCTTTGAAAAGGTGGAGCTGTTCTGGCCGTTGGACCTGCTCAAGGACGGCGTGGAGATTGTGGATTCTCCCGGATTGAATGAAAACCCGGTGCGTACCCAAGTTACAATGGAATACCTGAGCAAAGCGGACGCCATTATCTTCGTATTCAGCGCTTTGGCAATGGGTTCTGCGGGAGAGATTGCATACATAGACGATACGTTGCGGAAAAACGGTTTTGGGGAACAGAGCCTGTTCTGCGTGGTAAACCGCTTTGATCAGCTGACCAGCGAACGGGAACAGCAGCGCCTGCGCAAATTCTCAGACAACCTGTTGGCGCCTTATACAAAACATATTTATTACACATCGGCCTATAAGGGGCTGATGGGGCAGATGCAAAGCAATCCGGCCATGCTGGAGGAATCCAAAATTCCTGCCGTAGAGACAGCTTTGGCGGACTATCTGGCTAACGAGCGCGGAAGAATCAAGCTGGCGACGCCGGCCCGGGAACTGGTCCGCGTGATTCGGCAGGATGCGCTGGAAACAATAATCCCGCAGCGGCGCAATGCGTTGTCTACGGATTTGGACGTACTGAAGCAGCGGTACAGCGAGGCGCAGCCGGAAATTGAAAAGCTCAAGCAACAGAAGGATCTGATCACCAGCCGAACGGAGGCATTTATCGCAAACTTGATTCCGGACATACGTCGGAGCGCCGTCAATTACTTTAATAACCTCCCGGGGCAAATCCGCGTATGGGTTGAGGAATATGAACCGGAAACAAAGGTTTCTGCTCTGCATCCGAAGCGAGATGCGGAGGCATTGTCGGACGAGCTTGTGAGCTTTGTGCAGAATAAAATAGACAGCGAGACAAGAGAGTGGCTGTCCGGACCATTTACCAATTTGGTCAATGATAAAGTAGAATCCTTGAAGGATTCTCTCGAAGGCCGTTTGGAAGAATTTTTTGTTTCACTGGATCAGGTTAAGGTGAACGTAACAGGTTCTCACAATATCGATACAGAAGATATTCCAGTTTGGAAGCGCGTTGTCGCAGCTGGCGGTGGTATTCTGATCGGTGATGTGGGCGTGGCAGCTTTGGGTGCTACAACGGGACTTTCTTCGGAATTTGCGAAAGGCATTGCCTTGCAACTTGGCGCTTATATTGGGCTGGCTATCCTGGGCATTTTGAATCCGTTTACGATTATTGCGGTAATTGCAGCTTCCGTTATCCGGGGCGGGCTCAAAGTATCTGAAAAAGCTGTGAAAAATGCTAAGGAACAGGTGGCCGCGACGTTCTGCGAAGAAATCAGTGGGAAAAGCATGCAGTTGGTCGATACCGTTGTAAGCGGAGCGACAGAGAATTTCGATAAAATCAAGGATATCATCTCCAAATCTATGGACGTAGAAATCGGAGAGATGCAGAAGCAGCTGGAAGGCATTATCCGCGATATGGAGCAAGGCAAGGAAGTTGTCCAGCAGAAGTCGGAGCAGCTCTCCGAATATGAAAAACAGCTGAAGGGAACGGCGGAGAATCTCGATACCTTCATTTTTGAGCTGCTGAAATAGTGCATGCTGAAATTCGGAAGGGGAAGAGGTTGGCGGCGAACATGATTTTTCAGGCAGAAGAGATTGACGTCCCTGTTAATTGGGACAGTTTGCTAAACTGTTTGGAGCAGATGAAAAAGGTCTCTTCCTTCCAAGCGCTTTTTGTTGAAGGATATTTCCCCTTTGGAAGTGTTCCTTCAGGTGGCGAGGGGAAATGCTTGTTTGAATGATGCGCTTGAGAATATACGGAGTCAGCAGGAGAGAAAACGAAAATGAAAGCACATATATGCACAACAGAGAACACGGCGGCTGTATCCCTTGATTTCAGGACGCAGCAAATGATTCAAATGGCGGATATTGACGGACATATTCAATTTATGAAAACGCTTATGAAGAAGTATGAGTTCCCATGGAAGCAAAGGGAGCAGCTTCAGGCAGAGTTGAAAAAAATCCAGGTCCGTCAGAACGAAAAGACATTGAATATGGCGGTAATTGGTGAATTTTCTTCCGGTAAGAGTAGTTTTATCAACGCCCTTCTGCGGGAAAACCTGTTGGAAACAGACGCAATACAAGGGACAACTGTGGCCTCTACCTTGATTGGCTACAGCCCGGAAAGGATTTTCCGTACCTGTGGGAAAGGCGGAAGAGGAAAACAGACACGAAAAACGGAAAGCTCAGCGGCATTGGCGAAACTTCTTGCAGCATATACCTCTGGTGATCGGAAAGATGAAAATGTGCAGCATCTTGAGGTGGGCTACCCTTCTGATTTTTTGCAGCAGGGCATCTGTATTATTGATACGCCGGGAACCAATTCGCTGGAGCAGTGGCATGAGGACGTCACAAAGGAAGCAATCCGGGAACAGGCGGATGCCTGTATTATCCTTACCAGTGCGGAAAAACCATTCCCGGAAAGCTTCTGCCGCTTTTTGGAGGATAACCTGCAGGATGTTTTGCAAACCTGTGTTTTCGTGGTGACTAAAATAGATTTAATCCCGCCGAAGCAGCAAGCCAGACAACTGGAGTATATCCGAAAAGTCCTGGAAGAAAAGCTGTCTGTTCATGATCCGTTGATATTGCCTTATTCGGCGCTGCCGGTCATAAATGGAACCGGAACAGAATATATTGAGGGAAACCGTGAAACAGAAGAAAGAATCCTGAAGTTTTTGCAGGAACAGAGAATCCGGATCCAGTTGCAGCGGTGCATGGCCCTGTCAGAGAACGCAATGGGACGCCTGAAAGAAAGCATGGAACAGGTCTCTTCGCAGCAGAAACAGCGGCATGACCAACTTATGCAGGCCATTACGACAGACCTGCAGAGCTTTGTCACGAGAAAGAAATCGGAAATCAGTTTGACCTATCAAGAAGATGCAAATATAAAAGCGCAGGAATTCAACAAAAAGCTCGACGGCTGGATTGGGTATCGAAAGAAAAAGGTTTACGAAGCATTCGAAGAACCCACAACAGAAAGCGATATACGGGTCTTTTTACAGACAAAACTGAATCCTTTATTAGAGGAAAAGAAGTCGGAAATCTTGAAAAATGTCGGCATATCCACAGAGAACTCCTCGAATTATTTGAGTGAGATACAGTCAATAGCGGAAGGGCATTGCAGACGTTTTGAGGCGGATTTTAAAAAAGAATACCGGCAGTTGGAATTGCTTGCACACGACTTGGTGAAGGATGTGGATAAAAGCGTCCGCTTGGATGAATCTTTAATGACAAATGTGCAGGCTAACACGGCCATCCGTCAAAAGGTCGAGGCCAACGTCAAACAGGAAAACCGTGGCTTTCTGGGATATGCGGGTGCGGGAGCGGCAGCCGGGGCTGCGATTGGTTCAGTTGTCCCGATTATTGGAACAACTGCGGGAGCTGTTATTGGTGCCGTTGCCGGCTTTATACGGTTTAACAAAAAATCAGATGATTCATCCAGAGGAGCGGCCTTCCGCAATCAGGTAGCTGGTGATGTCAACGCAGTTGTAGAGCAGTATTTCAGAAGCTTGAAAGATAGTGTGATGCAGTTTTTTAATCAAAATATAGCAAATTGCTGGATGCAGGTCGAGCGTGTTATGGATCAGTATCTCACACAGTATACTGGTATAGTCTGTGAAATGAGAAAACGCGATCAGAAAGCTCAGGAGGAAGCCGCTATAAAGATTAGGGCGATTCAAAACGACGTTGATTTAACGCAGCAGCAATTGGAACAGATCCGGTCAGTGAGAGAAAAATTCAGCCGACTGTGAGAGAAAGGAGTAAAGTGATATGGATACAATCCGGGAATTTGATTCCGTATGGAAAAAGTTTATGGTGATGTGTCGGGCAAAGCTGATGGAAAAAAGTAAACAATGCGTGTTGAGTTGCGCTGCGGCGGAGATGTCGGTTCAGGACGCAGCCTCCATGTGGTTCGATTCATATGACGCATGTGGCCAGTGGCTGAAACGGTTGGAGAAGGATGAACCACAAGCAGCAAAGAAAGTCAGAACGATTTTACAGGAAATCAAGCTGGAGGAAGTCCCTGCCAAAAAAGGCTTTCCGGAACTTGGAGTAATCGGAATCGCCGCAGGCGGAGCGGCGGCTGGCGCTGGCGTCGGGGCGTGGATTCTTCATTTAGGAACATGGGGAACCCTTTTGTCGGCGGCAATTCCTGCGGTGGCTTTGTATCCGGCGATGAAAGGCTATCAAAAAAACGAAAAGGAAAAAGCAGAAAAAGAAGGAATTACAAAATATCTGGAACAGCTTTCCCTTATCCGGGAAGAAATTGAAGGGGCGTTGAATTGTTCTGCCTGCTAAGTGTCCAGCCAAACAAAATAGAAACGGCCCGGTCTGCCTTATGAAAGCTGCAGATTGGGCCGTTCTTAAAACCTTATTTTTGATGTCAAAACGGAAAGGAAAAGGGACAATATGATCGATATCAAAATTTCAGTGAGCAATGTTGATTACGAAGCCGCTTTGGATACCCTGCTTCCCGTATTGCTGGAGCATTTGTCAAAAAAATCAGAAAATGCTTTTTTGTCTTCTATCTTATCGAAGACGAAAGGGGTCTCCTCAATAGCGGCAAAGGCAGCGCTGAAGGCGCTTCCGCAGGATACAAGGGATGATCTTGCCGTGGCTTGTTTAAATCATTATAAGGAGGACATTCAGCGATTGCTTACTGAAGCGTCGAAGCAAAAAGGTATTGCGCTGCAAATTGATGGAATCGATATTGCGGTTGCGCAGAGTTCTGAATCTGCGTAAATGGGAAATAGCCCAAAAAGTTATTTTACGGATAAAAAAGCGGAATTACTAAAGGAGGCAGCAAAGTGGAACGTACAGTTTTTAATGCAGACAAAATGTATACCTATATCCGGGGATATGCTTCTGGAGCGGGAATGAAGCAAACGTTAAAGGCCCTTTCCTTCGCAAGGGAAAAGCATGAGGGACAAAAACGTAAAAATGGGGATCCGTATCTTATACATCCGCTTATCATGGCCTGCAATGCGTTAAGCCTCGGAATTCAGGATGATAATGTCGTCGCCACGATTCTGCTGCATGATGTCTGTGAGGATTGCGGTGTCAGCTTGTCGGAGCTGCCGGTAAACGATGTTGTGCGCCGGGGAGTGGAATTGATGACTTTTCAGGTAATGGAAGGCGAAACCAAGGAAAGTGCGAAAATTCGGTATTATAATATGCTGCCGCAAAGCAAAGAAGCGCTCATTACAAAGCTGATTGACCGCTGCCACAATGTATCCAGCATGGCCGGAACCTTTTCCGAGGAAAAATTGAAAGCATATATCGAAGAAACCAAACGGTTTGTATATCCTCTTTTACGCAAGGCAAAGCTGGCATATCCAGATGAAGCCGATATCCTGTTTGTTCTGAAATACCATATGACCAGCGTAGTGAATTCTATAGAAGCAACAATACAAGCATATGAAAATCATTAGGAGAGTAGTCGCTTACAGAAGAATTAGAATTATATTTCAGGACGAAAGGCCGGAAAGATAGGAGGAGTTTTATGAGCAGATTCTTTCAATGGCTGAAAAGTTTCGATATAGGGAAAAAAGGAGAAAAGACTGTCAACACAGATATGATTCAGTCCGCCGGTGTGGTAGAACCATCTGTAGATTCTACTAAGAAAAAGGTAGGCTTTAGCGCTTCCTACACGCTTGGGAACCATTTGTACCGTTCACGTGGGGAAAAAGTGAGTATAGAATTTGACAATGCAGAGCGTGGAATTCATAAGCAGATCATCGATGACGGCGGACGCATACTCCAATTTCCTGGAATTATACAAGAGGAATTCTGGATAAAGAAAATTAATATGGGGAGTTTGGAACCAGTCGTTCGTTACCGCTCTTCTTTTGAGTCGCTTGGAAACGGAAAGTATCGAATGCTTTGGCAAATTCAGCCGGATGGCAGGTACTGGGAGGATGAAGACGGGTTTGGAGCAGAATCTGATGAGGAAATTTCGTTATATGCCGATATCGATCAAGACGGGAACTTTTTAGGGCCGTTCAGAATTTATGAACTGGGGATAAAGCGGTATTTATTGGAAGAAAAGTAAAGCATGGCATAAGGAAAAGTTTTTTGGAAAGGAGTGTGTGCGGAATGTCAGCATGCAGAGAGTTTCATATTCCGGAATTAAAAGTGCGGTTGAGAGACGAGGATATTACGCAATCCGAGTGTGAATGCATCGTAAACGCTGCAAATTGTACTTTGCTCGGAGGCGGAGGAGTAGATGGTGCGATCCATCGGGCGGCGGGATCGCAGCTTTTGGAAGAATGCCGCACACTGAACGGCTGCCGGACTGGGGAGGCAAAGATTACACAAGGATACCGTTTAAAAGCAAAATATATTATCCACACAGTAGGACCGATTTATGGAACGCTGGATGATGAAGAAAAGCTGAAATCCTGTTATTGGAACTCGTTGGAGCTGGCAAAGAAAAACGATATCCATACTATCGCGTTTCCTATGATCTCGGCCGGAATATATGGCTATCCCAAACAGGAAGCCGCGAGGATTGCACTTGTTACGGTATGCGATTGGATGAACAAACATAGGGGTTATTCCATAGAAGCTACTTTTTACTGCGTAGATCCGGATGCATATAAGGTGATGCACAGATATATGCAGGATTTAAAAAATACCCACGAATGCTGACAAAAGGGAACGAGAATTCATGGGAAGAAGAGAGGTAGAACTTATAGTATAATGCTAAACATATAAAATGGTGAACTTACTTGAATATGGGGGATCGCCAGTTTTGATAGTGGAACTATTTGTTCATCAGGTTAAAAGAAGGCGGAGGCATGGAACATTTCGTGATATTGAGGCTGCCGACTCAAGATAACGGCATTTTTAAAAAGATTAAGCAGCTGTCAAAACAGCATCCGGAACTGCAGGTGCTGGAAATGGAGGCCTTGCCGGCACTTACTTTCCAGGCGCTTGAAATTGACGTCTCCAGGCGGCGGGTGTTCTATGGACGGCAGGAAGTAACCCTGACGCCCAAGGAATACGCCCTGCTCTTCCTGCTGGCGGCAAACGCGGGAAAGGTATTGACCTATCAGAAGCTTTACGAGGCGGTCTGGTCTGACGATTCCCTTGGCAACGAAATAAACGCGGTCAGCTGCCATATTTACGGGCTGAGGAAAAAGTTCCGTAGGATATCCCCCAAACCGTCTTTTACAATCCGCTGTGTGCGGGAGGTGGGATTCCGGTTTGAGGATGCCGAAGAAAAGTAAAGAACGGAAGTACGGCCGCTGTGGCCGTACTTTTTTTGAGCAAAGCCGCCGCCATGCTTCGGGAGGAAGAAATAAAATCCGACAAATCCCGATATTATGAGGCTTTTTCCTGTCCTATCCTGTCTGAATTTGCGTCCGCCTACGAAAAATCTACAAAAAATCTACGGAAAATCTACGAAATTAGACGGTATAATCCCCGTATCAACATATTCATACAGGGATAGAAAAGCCGTCGGCCATTTTGTCCCTGATGGGGGATAAAATGAAAGGAACATGGAAAAAGAGATACCTGACAGCACCAAAGAAAAAAACAGATAGCTTTTCAGCCGCAGCCCTCTTTTTGGGGATTGCGGCTGTTTTTTATTCGACGGTATTCTCTTTTTTTGCTTTTCAATTTCCATATTTTAACAATTATTCCAGCAAAACGGCACCTGTCGGACGGCGGGTGCGTTTCTTTTTTGTCGGGAAATATGGTTTCCTGCGGTTCCACAGCGGACGAAGCCCTCCGTACAGCCTGAGTTTCCTTAAAAATTCAGACTGATTCGGAGGAAGAAAGATGTATAAAAGAAATGACGGTTTAACCGAAGACAATAGACTGCAAAACAGATTTACGTCATACCTGTGCCGCTCGGTGCATAATAGACGGATCGATTATTTTCGTGGGAAAGAGAAGCCGCTGCGGATTGAAATTATGCTGGAAGATATGGATTATCTTGTGACGGAAGAACAAGACCGCATTTTACAGTTCGCGGAATATGACGCCTTGCGGCAGGCGCTGAAGGAGATTAAGGAGCAGGAAAGGTATATACTGCTGGCGAGAGTGATTGAAGAAAAAAGCTTTTCGCAGATTGCCGGGGAAACAGGGTTAAGCTATAAAGGCGCCGCGGCAGCGTATTACCGTACCCTGGAGAGGCTGAGAAAACTTCTGGGAGGTGGAAGACGTGGATTTTAGGGAACTGCTCATATTGGCAAAAGCAAACCACCCGAAAGCGATAGAATCGCTCCTCACGATGTATCGTCCGCTCCTGATGAAAGAAGCTGTAGTCAACGGTATATTTGACGAGGATTTGTTCCAGGAATTGTGTATTGTTTTTCTGCGCTGCGTCCGGAATTTTCAAATGTAGAACGCAGAACAAAAAGAAAGGGGGCGCCGGAGGGCGTCCCCTTTCCCGCTGAAAGCGGAACCGGCGCAGACAGCGCCGGCAGGTATCCTTTAAGCCGCGGTTTCCATGAGGTCTCCCATCAGCACATCGACAAGAAGTTTACCGGATAAAGTCCCGGTGCGGACAGTCACCTGATCCTTCCGAAGCTGTTCAAATTCCTCCATTCGCAGAATCCGGCTCTGACCGGCAAGCGAACGGTCTTCGTCCGTCAGACGTTTCGCTACGGCCTTTTGCCATTCAAGCAAAAAATCCTTAGCCTGGTTGATGTCCTCGTATTGTTCATTGAGTATGGAACGTTTTTGCCGTATCGTGCCGTCCGGCTCAATTTCCAGCGTATAATACGGTTTTTCCGGCTCGGAACTTTTCCTTAAAAAAAGGATGTACGATTCCCGGTTTTCAATCCGCTCCCAGTAACGGTCGCTGTTTGAAACACAGTGGGTAAGCGCGCGCCCCTCCAGGATAATTTCTTCTACGCCGGAGGGAGCAATAATCATGTATTGCTCATTGCCGTATTCGTACTTTCCTTTGAGCGACTGACAGATTTCATCAATATGGGGATACTCTTCCAGAATCCTGCCTACCTGAATGATGATATTTTTACCTTGCTTCTGGCAGATTTGGACTAATTCGTTGTGCCGTTTCCGGAGATCCCGCACACGGTAAACGAGTTCATTATCCGTATTCATGCGTAGTCCTTTCGCCATAGAGAGATAGTCGGCCCAGGTGTTGATAACATTGTGGCTGGACATATGCTCTTTTGACATTTGCCGGGTAATATAATTGTGGATTTGCGGAACACTCATCTTTCCGCGAACAAATTTTAAATCCCTGGGTGTAATTTCTTCCCCGCAAAGCCAGGAAATGGTGTAGTCGGGGATTTCCTGACCGGAGGCTTTTTCATATTGCATCCAGTTCAGGAAACCGCTGCCGCCATTGTTTTGCCGAAGCCTCTTCAGTTCCTGCCCGTCGATGCCGAGCAGCTTTGTCAGGCTGCTTTCCTGAATAGACAGAGGAACATTATCATTGTCGTATCTGTGTTTCCCTTTTACATATTCCTGTGCCAGACGGGAAAGCCCCGCCTTAACAAACTTTTCGATATACGGATGCTTTTCATAGGCGATCAGGTATTCTTCCGGATCAACGATCTTATTCTGACGGATATACTCGATCAGCCCGGTCTTTTTCAGTTCGTGTCTTGAAAGGTATGGAAGCGTCCGGCCATAAACTCTGCCGGAATAGTCCGACCACCAGCCGCCCCTGTTAATGTAACCGCTTATCCACCGCAGGCTTTTCTGCTTGTAAAGCCCCCAGTAATAGGCACGCTGGGGAATAGCGTTTTTATCGCAGATCATACGGCGGATTTCATGAATATAGCACTCCGGCGTCATATATTCTCCTTTCCGATAGGTACGACAACCTTCAAACTCCCGGAGCATGAGACCGTCTTTGCAGCATTGAATCAGGTAGAAGGAAGCCTTCTGCGTCTGGAAAAAACCTACCCGTCCGATGCTTTTGAATGTAATCTTGTGCCGACAGCAGGGGCAGCGCCCTTCCTTATTATAAAGCGGATGTTGAATGGGCACTTCCTTTTCACAATAGGAACAATAGCCGGTTTTGGCGCCTCCCTTTTTATAATGGTAGAAAATGAAGTTTTCAGGAATCGCTACCTTGTCTACCCATCGTTTCCAGTCTCTGGGAAGGGGCGGTGTCTGCGCCAGGTCGTTGTCCCATTTGTCGGTTTCTTTTTTGTGCCTCTGCTCCAACTGCTCCTCACGGATTTTAAGCTGGTAGTTGAGCAGGTCGATGAGACGGCCATCTCCAGTTCCCAGATAATTCCGTATGGCGGTGGATGTGCTCCGGTTTACATATGCGCTTATGTTATAAACGTACTCGCCTTGCGGCCAATCAAGGAGGTCCAGTTTGGAAGTCAGCCACTTTTTTCGCTGACAGTCATACGTGATAAAATTTCTTTCCTTACGGGAAAAATACACTGCATAAATCGGCAGATTGCCGCCCAGCCGCATATTGGCCGTCCCAAATAAGGCAACCTTTAAAATACCATTTTGGATGCGGCAGCGGATATACAGGTCATACTTGTAATTCTCATATTTTGTTCGAGAATACGGGATGATCTTCACAACAGGCGTATCGTTTTTTGCCAGCCTCATCATATTTGGTGTTGCTACCAGCTTATCCATTTTTAATAATTCGTTCTTGTTCAAAATAGCCCACCTGTCCTTTTTTCAAAATTTACATCGTACCACACGTCCGGCAGAATCGTTTCTCCATCCACCTGCGCGAGGGCGATTTGCTCAATCTTCCCATTTACTGGATTTTCTTTGGCAAGGGCAAGATAGTCGCCCTGTTTGCCGCACGCAAGAGGGTCGGGGCCGCGCACAACGGTAAACCCGTTATGCGCGGCGGCACGGTCAGCTTTCACATGGCTGCTCCACTCACGATGCGGGTGGTCCACCATATAAGCCAATGCGTGCAGGAAAAATTCTTTCCGGTTGAGCTGCTTGAGAATCCTCAGTTCCGTACAGGAAATTTTGGAATCTGTTCCATCCTCGTCTATGTCGCCGCCTGCGTCCACCAGATAGAATTCCGAGTCTTTAAATGGATAATACGACAGGCAATCCAAAGGATTTTCCGCCGAATGGAACCCGTTTTTTCGGCAGTTTGCTTTGTCGGTAACATTCATACCCATGACAAATTGGTATCCCAGGCATATCAATCCTGGGCGGAATGCTTTGTACGCAATCATAGATGTCCCTCCTTCCTCAGCCGGCCTTTTTCTCCGGCTGGAGGAAACTGTCCAGAGTGATCTGGTTAGTCATAGACAGCTGTTCCGGACCCTTGGGCGGCTCCTTCTTTGCGGGTTGCGGCTTTTTCTTCTCCGCCTTTTTCTTCGGGACGGAGGAAACACCGTGGTATGGCCTTGGCGTAAATTCCTTATCCGCATCCGTTTTATCTTCTTCGGCGTCCAGATCACGGAAATACTCTTCCGCCCATTGATAGCAGATGCCATCGGGGACATCCCCGCCAAAAGCGCCGTTTTCCGGTTGTTCATCATTGTCTTTCATCTCCTTTTCCAAATACTCCCGGGCCTTACGGTTAATGCGATGAAAGCAGTTAACCATGCTTTTTCGGGGGTGCATTGCCAGCCTGGCAAACTCCATATCTTCGTAGCAGAGTGTTTGCACATATTCAGTAACGCACAGCTTCATGTTTCTCCGCGTAAGGCGCTCCGTAGCGTCGCCCAGCCGTTTAACGGAAGCCGCTATCAGCGCGTTGTTGTCCAAGGCAACTGCTTTTTCCCATTCAATTTGCTCTTTTTCCCTGCGCAGGCGCTGTCTTTCTTCCCATTCTGCTTTCCGTTTTTCCTCAGCCGCCTCGTGCGCTTTGCGTTTTTCTTCTTCGGTCTGCTGGGCGGGCTGTGTATTTCCCGTTTCATCAGCCTTTGGCGCCCCCGCTGCCACTGATACGGCTTTTACGCCGTCCGCTGGTTCTACAGACGGGGATGTATATGCCGGTTCAGCCTTCAAGGCTGCTTCCTCCGCCTGATGAACGGCGGGGTATTCCAGGTCGGTTTCCTGTTCGATATTCAAATTAGAAAAAAAGCCCATATAGATACTCCTTTCAAAAAATGAAGGCGCGGCATGGGGAATCCCATACAGCGCCTTTGATTCTGTTTGGCTATAAAGCCTCATTCTTTCTCTTGTTTGAGCGGCTTTGCCAGCATCGGCGAAAATTTCACCGGACAAAAGCCTCCTGTGTCGCAGTAGTAATAACGCCGCCCTTCGCCGCCATAAAGCTCAATGACGTCCGAGGGAGCGATGCTCCTTCCGGGATAGCCGTCCGGCAAGTTGTCATTGTACTGCTCGAAAATCCGTTCCAGACGATGCTGTTCGTCCTCACCGTCGATATAGGGCAGTATACCGTCATATACCTGGTTGTATTCGGCTGCCGGAGGCTGTTCAAAGCCGGCTTTATGCAGCGTCTCAATACCGCCAAAGGCAAAGGGGACGGTGGGATGTTCCTCGTCCAGTCGGAGCTGGTAAATCCGGAAAGCCTGCTGACGGCGCTGTGCAAGAAGCATTTTGAGAAAGGTTTCTTCCTCACCCTTTATAAGCAGGGATTGCTCCTCATTGGTAAAGCCCAGCCGTTCTTCCAGAGTTTCGGTTTGCTCCGGCGCTTCATGCCATGCGGCAATCTCATCGTCAATGGCGTCAAAATCGCATAGCCCATACAAAAAACGTGTCTTGAAATTCATTTGTCCAGCCCTTCTTTCTGTTTTTCGCTTTAAGGCAAGCTGCCAGTCATCAAATCCCTTGTAATTGGGATTCCAAGTCAGCCGCCTGCACTCCATTCCGGCATCTTGCGCCATACGGCGTACTTTGGAAGCACCCGCGTCGATCTGTCCGTTGCGGTATTTATCCATGTCCTCCGCCTCCACAATCAACTCCGTACCGTTGGCGGCCAGCAGGGAGAACAGCAGCTTTAACGGCTCCGTATTGTTCGCTCCTGCTGTCGCTGCAAAGGTGCGGCCCGACAGGCAGTGGGACACATCTGCTTTCAGAAATCCTTCTGTAACATAGACCACCCGTGCAAATGGATCGCCGACAAAATGAACCGGGCTTCCGGAACTGACGCCCATCGGCTTGCTGCCGGAAGAAAGCCAGATATATTTGGCGCCTTCTTTCTCCGGCGGGTCGTTGTCATTTTTCAGCGGCACGTCCAAACGAATCTGGCAGCCGCGAATCATGCCGTCAACGCCGCGTACAGGAATTAAAAAACCGGCGGTTATCGTAGAGAAATTTACTGTCCACCTGCCGTCTTTCTGGTAAAATCCCGGAACGCCCTCCACCGTATAGCCCTGGGCAATCAGCTGGCTTGCCAGTTTCCCGCACAGATAAAATGGCGGCGTGCTTTTGTAACCCAGCTTGTCGATTTGCTCGTCGGTCAGCCCGCGGACGGTACGCAGATGTTCCCGGTGCCGCCCGGACAGCTTGAGCAGTCCGAGCAGCCCGGTAAACGTCTGGTGAATTACAGGATTTTCCGCACGGGCAGACTGAGGGATTTTTCGGTGTTTTTCCTTTTTCATATTTAACGGCGAGCTGATGGGGAAACAAACGCCGTTTTGAATGGCGTCGCAGATTTCCCGATAAGCCTCTGATGTTGTAATACCCTTCGCTTTTGCGTAAAGTTTCAGCATACCGCCGCTCTCACCGCAATAATTGCAGCGCCAGACATTTTGAGCATAGTTGATTTTCATTTTGCCCCGGTTGTCCCCGCAGAACGGGCAGTCGGTATAAACGCCGTCCGTACAACGCCTGCGGATTCGGAGCCGGAGCAGTTCGGAAACATCCTCTATGTCAAAAGGAAAATCCTGCGTCTGGCCCATAATCCGGCCTCCTTTCCAGATTGATTTTCAAAAAGGAAAGTCAGCCCGCTTTCCTCTGTGTATCGGACAGCAGCAGCTTGGCACCGGCACGCAGGATATTATCCTTGCCGGAATATCCGCTGACATAAAATTTCAGGCTAGCCGGCCTGCGTTCTTCTACCTGCGCCAGCGTCCAGCCGCTGCAGGCCCCTTCCTTAACGACATAGTCCCTGGCTTCTTCCAAAGTCATAACAGACAAAATGGTGTCAACCGGTGTGTCGGAGGTATAGGCGGGAGCAGCAGGGACAGCAGGAGCCATAGGGGTATCCTGTGCCGTCTCCTCCCAGAGGATTTCTTCAAAGTCATCTGCCTGGAGAGGCGCTTCCTGTACCGGAGATCCGGCTGCGGTTTCCTTTACCACAGACAAGGGCGAAACGGGAGCAGCATCCTGTTTCGGCAGTTCTTCAGGAACAGCCGGGGCCGGTGTTTCTGCCGGCGCGGCAGGTTTCTCTACCGCTATTGCGGAAGCCGCCTGTTTCTCTTCCTGAGAAGGAGCGGCGGTCTTTGGAGATACGCCAGCCTTAACAGAAGCGGGTTTTGATGCAGGCTTGGGCGGTTGTGCCGCTTTTGCATTTTCGCCTGTCTGATTGGACTGTCGCACAGGCATAAACTGTATGTCGAATCCCGCGTTGGACAGCGCCTGCTCAATAGCCGTGTCCTGCGCGGCTTCGATGTACCGGCCACGTGGGACCTCGTCCTTTTTCTTTTCCGCGATATAGCTTGTTGCGGGTTCGGGATCATTGCGGTCAAAAAATACACTGGCCTCAATGATAGCGAACTGGTCGGTAATTCTCAGGGGAGAAATCTTAATACGTCCGTTCAGATACTTTTTATGAAACCACAGTTTTTTATACGGCAGGTCAAGCTTTGGCCCGGCCGGTGTTGAAACAAGCAGTTTCAGCGGGTCAAAGTTCGGGACAAGGTTGCCTTCTGCCATGACGGGCTGAAAATTATGAATACTCCTATTTTCGTTTGCACTCATAGATAGAAGCTC
This sequence comes from Solibaculum intestinale, assembly GCF_040096205.1. Classification (NCBI taxonomy): domain Bacteria; kingdom Bacillati; phylum Bacillota; class Clostridia; order Eubacteriales; family Oscillospiraceae; genus Solibaculum; species Solibaculum intestinale. The sequence continues at coordinate 127,095 of NZ_JBBMFD010000005.1, forward strand.
CTTTCAAAAATAAATACGGGACACCGGCGCTTTTTCTGCACGGTATCCTCAAATCAACTGGCTTTTTTTAATTCCTGCTGCTTGGCAAAGGATTTTGCATATTTGCAGATCCGCTCTCCAAGCATCGTGTTACGCTTGTCGGCGGTTTTATGAATGGCTTGGAAAAGCACCCATTTCTGGCCGACCAGCACGACTTTTTCCCGCGCACGGGTAACGGCTGTGTAAATAAGGTTTCGTTTCAGCATCCGCATATGGTTGCGGATAACCGGCAGGATTACGATGTCGTACTCGCTGCCCATGGCCCGATGGATGGTGGTGGCGTAAGCCAGTTCCATATGTTCCATTTCTTCCATGCCGTATTCGACAATGCGGGATTCTGAAAAGGCAATCGTTACCTTCAGTTCGTTGTTTTCGTTACGGCCAATTTTACGGATAAATCCGATGTCGCCGTTTGACGCCTTTCCGTTGTTCTTGTTCTGCATCACCTTGTCGTTCAGCCGGAAGTAGTTCCCGCCGACCTTCAAATCGGGAAGGTTATCCTGTATGGGATTGACGATTTCCCGGATCGTCCGGTTCAGCTGGTCGGAAGAGGCCAGCCCCTCCGAACGGAAGGGGGAAAGGATTTGCACGTGCTCAATGCCGTGGCGGTTTACCAGTTCGCAGAAGATACGGCAGATGTCGTCGGCCGCCTCTTCCTGGGTTTTGGCTTTTACAAACACAAATTCGCCGTTTTCAATGTCGTACTGGAAATCCAGGCCGGTGTTGTCCTCGTTGATGCGTTTGGCGTTTCTCGCAATCATGCTTCCTTCCTTTTGCCGGAAGATTTCATCGAGTACGGTGACTGGGATAATCCCGCAGTCAATCATCTCCCGAAACACATCGCCGGCGCCGACACTTTGCAGCTGATCGACGTCGCCTACCAGAACAACTTTTGTCCCTGGCTCAACACGGCCAAAAAACTGGCGGGCAAGCCACATATCTACCATTGAGGTCTCGTCAATGATGATAAGGCCTGCGTCCAGTGGTTCTTTGCGCGTTCCCTTGCCGTATTCCATATCTTCTCCGACAAGCCCTAAAAGGCTGTGAAGTGTTTTGGCTTCGACACCCGTGCTTTCCACCATACGGCGGCTGGCGCGTCCGGTGGGCGCTGCCAGCATGATTTTGCTTTCCGGGAAGAGACGCTTGAACACTTCGATGATTGCCCGCAGGATGGTGGTTTTACCGGTTCCGGGAGGGCCGGTCACGATGGACAGGTTATGCCGGAACGCCATATACACGGCTTCGCTCTGTCGTTGAGACAGCGGTATCTCCATGCTGCTGCGGATATGTTCCAGTGCCGAAACTACATCGAAATGCTGCGGAGGTTCGGAAATGAGCCGTGCAATCTGTCTTGCCGTTTCATCCTCCCGGGTGAAGCAGGGAAGCGGATAGATATTTCCGCTGTTGCTGACGACTTCTCCCTGAAGAATCATGTTTTCCAGGACATTTTCAATTTCTCCGGGGGTTACGCGCATCTGAGGGAGCGGCAGTTTTTCGTTGAGTAGTTGCAATGCCGTTTTCCTCAGCGCATCCGTTTCAAGATACAGATGGCCGTTCTCACTCCGCTGGGCGTCCAGTGCGGCATAAATTGCTCCGTGGATCCGCATGGGGGAATTCATCGGCGTATCGCCTTTCCGGACGATAGCATCGACGCGCTTAAATCCAAAGCCGGATACCTGGCACAGCTTGTAGGGGTTGCTGCGCAAAATATCTACGCTCTTGGCGCCGAAATGCTCGTAAATCTTTGTGGCGGCAGCCGGCGTTACCTGGAATGGCGATAAGAGAAGCATTAAATCCCGCAGGCAGCGGCTCTCCGCATAGGAGGTTTTAATGTCCTCCAGCTTGGCGGGCGTGATCCCGCGGATTTCCAGCAATCGCTCCGGCTCATTTTCCAGCACCTTCAAAGCATCCGCTCCAAAGCGGCCGACAATCAGTTCGGCAGTCTTTTCACCCACGCCTTTGATGAGGCGAGAGGAAAGATACCCCTGTACGCCGTCTTTGGTCTGCGGCACGATTTCCTCACACTGGTCTACCTGAAGCTGATAGCCGTGTTTGCTGTTCTGCCACTCCCCGTCAAGGCGCATACTGACCTTGTCGGTGCGGGGCAGCTCATATCCAACCGCTACAAAACGGATCAGATGGTCCCGGTGCTTATATGCGCTTCTGGCCTGCTGAGGGATGCTCTGGTCGGAGGTTTTTACACTGATGATGCAGTATTTGCTGGCAGGATTGTAGAAGATCGTCCTGTCGTACACTCCGAGATAGCTCATACGCTCCACCCCCTGATTTTCTGAAAATGATGTTTGTCGTCCTTCATTGACAGTAACTCCTTTCTTAAAAATGGGTAAAAAATTAAGCCGCAAGGTTTTTCTGCGACTTTTTCACATAGAACCGGCGGCTTTCCGAAACGGTTACATAGTCCTTGTAGATATCGGGGTGCTGCGCCTGCAGCCGGATCAGATTATCCTTGCTGACGCCCGGTTTTCTGACCGGGTTATAGGTTACGGTATAGGCTTCGCCTCCGGCAGAACAGACCGCCGTACAGCTTTTCCCCATTTCCGCAACAATCCGTCCCTGCAGCCGTTTCATTTCGCTTTCAATTTTTTTGGATTGTGCGTCCGCCAGCTTTTTCTGTGCCTGCAATTCGGTAAAGCGAATCACACAGCTTGCCAGCGGCAGGCTTAATTCTACAGCCGGGGCGTCCGGATCAGCCGTGCCGATGTGGCGCCTCACGCTTTGAATTACCAGGTCGCCGTCTTCCGTATAGGGAGGCGGTACTTGTTTGAGGACGTGTTCGTTCCAGAAGATACCCTCCAGGGCAATCAGTTCCTCCTCATAGGCTCTGTCACGCTCAATATGGCGGATAATGACGTCATCCTCATTGTTGCCGTATAAGCAGCAGTAAAAGACGTGGTTGAGATTCATCACTGCCATATAATGCCGCCCTTGAGCCTCATAATTGACCGGGATTGTTTCCTCTCCGTCAATCCACCAGTGATCCTTTGCGTTGTAGTTGGTCGTTTTGATTTCAAGGATGGCTGTTTCCCCGCTTGGAAGCGTGACAAAATAATCGACGTTGGCAAGCATGTAGGGGTAAAGAGGATGGCAGTACATCCGCTTATCCTGATAAATCGGATATCCCGTTTTCTTGTGGAATATTTCCGCCACCAGGTCCTCCAGCAGATGCCCGATTTGAAGAGCCACCCAGTTGCCGGCATCGTCCTTGTACGACACGATATTCAATTTATCGTAGTACAAATCCCTTGCAGTGGCAAAAGGGGATATGCCTAAAATAATGGAAGCATCGCTGCCGCCTACGCCTTTTCGCCGCCACTCCAACCACTCTTTTTCCGCCAGGCCCTTTGTATCTACAAGAACCTGTGGGCGATAGGTTGCAAAAGCCATATTTACGCACCCCTGCTTCTGCTCCTGCGAATGAAGGCAGGATAGTGATATACCGTGCGTATGGGATACTTGGCCCGCTTTCGAGCCTCTCTTCTCAAAATCTGCTGTTTCAAAACAGCGGGGCGGTTTGTTTTCCGCCGGGAATGTGCATAGGTTCGTCTTTTCATTCGTGTTTCCACCTTTCTAAAAATAATATTTCCAAACGCCAGCGGCGTTTTGGGCAATAAAAAAGCGGGAACAACGTCCGGCCGTTAAACGGTACTATCGCCCGAAAAAGTACGGGCCGGCGTCATTCTCGCTGTATGTGGGGATGGAAAAGCCCCCAAAAAACAAAAAAGGCCAGTAATATTCCTGCCGCAGGGCAGGACAATACTACTGACCGGATACAAACTTAACAAAGTGTGCAATGCAGTGAAAACTGCGGTTCCCGGAAATGGGAAAGGCACAAAAATCAATTACAAAGAAACTATAGCACAATATATGCGAATTGTCAATAAACAAATACTATATATTGTGTGCGCGCTATTTTTATTTTGAAAAGTCATAAAATAAACAGAAAATAAATATTGAAAAGTTTGAATTTGTATGATAGAATATATTTGAAAAGTTGAAAGGAGGGCTTTTATGCTGTTTCGCAAAATAGAATCGCTGATAGAAGCACATTTACAGTCTGAGTCGAAAAAAATCCTTTTGATTGACGGGGCTCGCCAGGTGGGAAAGACTTACATCATCCGCTATGCGGGCGGGAAGCTGTTTGAAAATTTTATTGAAATCAATATGGTGGAGGACTCCCTGGGGGATCGGCTCTTTGCCAACACGAAAACGGTAGAAGACTTTTATTTACAGGTGAGTATGATTGCGGGCAGCAAGATGAAAAGCAAGGAAAACACCCTTATTTTCCTTGATGAAATCCAGGCCTATCCGCACCTGCTCACGCTGCTGAAATTTTTGTCGCAGGACAACCGCTTTACCTATATTGCCAGCGGTTCCCTTCTCGGCGTCACACTGTCGCAGACTACCTCAATCCCAATGGGCAGCATCCGCAAGGTACGGATGTTCCCTCTCGATTTTGAGGAGTTCCTGTACGCGAACGGAATGAATGAGATTGCCGTTTCCTCTATGCGCAGTAAATTCGAGCGGCTGGAGCCGCTGGAGGAACCCCTACACAATAAGATGATGGATTTGTTCCGTAAGTATTTACTGGTGGGCGGTTTGCCGGACGCCGTCAATTCCTATTTGAGTGAGAAAAATATCCAGTCGGTTCGAGAAATCCAGCGCGAGATCCACGACTATTACGCCGCTGACGCTTCCAAGTATGATGAGGAAAGAAAGCTGAAAATCCGCAGGATTTACGATCTCATTCCTTCCAATATGGAAAACAGAAAAAAGCGCGTTGTGGCACAGAGCATTGAAGAAAAAAAGGGAAAGACCTTCCAGGATTACAGCGACGAGTTTGAATACCTCATCAGCGCCGGCATCGCGCTTAATGTGCAGGCAATTTCCAATCCTGTGTTCCCGCTGATTGAGTCAACCGGCAAAAACCTGCTCAAGCTGTATCTCAATGACGTGGGGATTTTGACCGGCATCCTTTACGGCAATAATATCCGCGCCATCCTGGACGATGAAAAAAGCATCAATCTTGGCTCGGTCTATGAAACGGTGGTTGCCAGCGAATTGATCGCCCATGGTTACAGACTGTTTTACTATGACAACCGCAGCAAGGGCGAAGTGGACTATCTGATCGACGATTACGACAGCTTATCCGCCGTACCGATTGAAGTGAAGTCCGGTAAGGACTATACGGTACACAGCGCACTCAATACCTTTGTGCGGAACGAGGATTACCACATCAAAAAAGCGTTTGTAGTGTCAAATGAACGTGCGGTTTCCAGAAAGGGAAAGATTACGTATATCCCTATCTATTATATTATGTTTTTCCATGAGGAATCAGGTGAGAAAAAACTGCGTTTTTAAAATGGGATTTTTTCTCAAAACAGACGCGCAGCGCCTTGTCTTGTGAGTGCCGGAATAGCCGGCGCTAAAGGCAAGGCGCTTTTTTTATTTTGAGGTGCAGAATTGTAAGAAGGGTTTCCGTATTTATGGGTGAGAAAGCAAAATACAGTTTGCTTTCTCCCAGCACCTTGAAAATTGAATAGCCGCCGCCGGAAGTTATACAGGTTTTGCGGATAGTGTGCGATGATATCCTTGTGGAGCGCGCCCGTAAATGAAATACCGCATAGCGGGGCCTGAAAATACACGGTCGAAAAGGAGCGCAGGAAATGGTCCGGCGGTTAGGTGTTATTTTTTGAGAAATCTAACATTTTAGATAAAGGAGGAATTTTATGAAACAGATCCCGATTTGGGAAAAAAGCAATCTGACATTAGAGGAAGCGGCGGCATACTCGGGGATCGGAATCAATAAGCTGAGACAACTTACGGATGACGATAACTGTGAATTTGTACTTTGGATTGGAACGAAACGACTCATTAAGAGACGTAAATTCGATGAATATATTGAAAAGCTTTATTCTCTATAGGTTTTTCAAGTCTTGTATTTTCAGGAAAGGGTGACTTGCTATGATGGCGTATTTATAGTATAATAAGCTGATAAGAGTAACCCTTGTCTTTTAGAAAGGGTTGAGAACAATGGCAAATACTACGAAGAAAGGAAAAACAAGCAGGCGCTTAGACAAAAACAGGCTGACACTTCGCAAAGGTGAAACGCAGCGTGAAGACGGTACTTATGATTTCCGTTGGACTTCAGCGGATGGCAAACGTCATTCTATTTATGCAGCGACCCTTCAGGAATTGAGGGAAAAGGAAGAAGAAATCATCAGAGATAAGCAGGATGGCATCAAAACGGAAATACGCAGAACGACGGTGAACGATGTTTTTGAGCTATGGTGTGATTTGAAGCGGGGATTAAAACACAATACATTTACAAATTATAAGTATATGTATAATATGTTTGTTCGTCCAAGCTTTGGTAAGCTCCGGATTGCGTCAGTAAAAAAATCTGATGTTAAGCGGTTTTATAACACGCTTGCAGATGAAAAAATACTGACAATCGCCACGATTGATAACATCCATACGGTGCTGCATCAGGTTTTTGATTTGGCGGTTGATGACAACTATATTCGTATCAATCCGACAGACCATATGTTGAAGGAACTAAAGCAGTCCCATAATTTTGAGACTGAGAAGCGAAAAGCACTGACCGTAGCTGAACAGAAATTGTTTATTGATTTTCTGCAAAATCATCCGCAGTATCATCATTGGTATCCTGTCTTTGCGGTAATGCTGGGGACGGGAATGCGCGTTGGCGAGATTGTAGGCCTCCGCTGGTGTGACATTGACTTGGAGCAAGGCATTATCGGTGTAAATCACACTTTGGTCTACTATAATCACGGAGATGGGAAAGGATGCTCTTTCAGCATCAATACGCCAAAGACCAAAGCTGGCGAGCGAACCATACCCATGCTGGATTTTGTCAAGGAAGCATTCCTGATGGAAAAGAAGTACCAGGAAGAAACGGGACTGCATTGTAAGGCCACGGTGGACTGCTATACCGATTTTATTTTTATCAATCGTTTCGGTGATGTCCAGCATCAAGGTACTTTGAACAAGGCGATCCGCCGTATTATTCGGGATTGCAATGATGAGGTGCTTTTGCGCGGTGAGGCTGATCCTGTTCTGTTGCCGAAGTTTAGCTGTCACTCTCTTAGGCATACTTTTACGACCCGGCTTTGTGAGTCGGGAGTAAACGTGAAGGTGATTCAAGATGTCCTGGGGCATGCTGATATTTCAACTACAATGGATATTTATGTGGATGTCACAAAAGACATGAAGCAAAAAGAATTCAATGTGTTGGGCGAATACTTCGGGAAAATAACTGTCTAATCAGTCTACGCCAATTTACGCCAAATCTTACGCCAATTCTCCTGTTTTCTGCGTAGAGATATGTAGAGCAGCAAAAATGAAAAGGCAGAGAAATGGTGTAAACAAAGGATTTACGAATGATTATGAATGGTTATATAACAAGGGATTATCTAATCCCGACCATGAAGCCTAGGGAATGATCCGGGCCTGAGAACCTGGCGGCCGCCGTGCGGTATGGTGCGGCCGGGGAGGGAACCCACATCAAAGGAGGACAAACATGCCCAGACCAATTCAAGATCCGCAAACTCCCGACGACGGGCAGGAATTCCAGCCGGAGAATCTGTCCAGAGGGAAGCAGGTAGCCCGGTGGTTTCACGATTATTGGTATTTTTACGGCCCGAAGATCATCGGCGTGGTGGTGGTGCTGGCCATTGTCATCAGCCTGGTGGTTTATTTCGTGACCCAGGAAAAGCCCGATTATTATGTGAGCTTTGTCACGGCCAAAGGATTGACCGGGGATCAGCTTACCACGCTGCAAAGCGCCATGACCGCCTATGCGGATGATATCAACGGGGACGGGAAGGTAGTCGTCCAGATTGACGACTATGCCCTGGAATCGGAGAATCCCAGCCTGCAGCAGGCGTCGGTGGCCCGCTTTTCCGCCACCCACATGATGGTGGAAAGCTTCCTGTTTGCTTATGAGGATTCCCAGCTTACAAAGGTCCTCGAGAGCGATCCGCCCGAGCCGGTTTCCACCGTGTTCGACGAGATCGACGGCATCACACCCTATAACCCTCAAGAGGGCAGTTACCGCTGGCAGATCAAGGGAAGCGAATTCGGCAATCTGCTGGGAGACATCGGGCTGCCGGACGATTTGTGCTTCATGATCCGAAAGCTCCCGGAGGACACCAAGGAGCACGGGCAGGAAATGTATCGTACCTCGATGGAGTTATTTGAGCGGGTTCGAAGCAACACCCCCACCGAGGCAGGCATCAACCAGCTGGCGCAGAATCCGGAGGTCCGGGAACGTTTGGAATCCATGTTTGGCCTCAACGGAGCCGAATCTTAATCTGATCGAGTATCATTTGGAGGAATGATGAGATATGGGTATGGAACATACGTTAAAGCAGGGCGGCTTTACGCTGCCGGGAGAAGCGGGCTATGAAGAGCTGACGCTCCAAATGGCCAGAAAATGGGGTGCGGACGTCATCCGCGACAGCGACGGCACCCAGCTTTCCGACGAGATCATCCACGCAGGCTACGACATCTATTCCACCATCTGCCTGATCCGGTCGGACAATGCGTGGGCAAAGCAAAACATGGACAAGCTCCAGCAGAACTTCCTTATGAGCGAGCCGGTTTATGCGAAGGGCGATACCGTGACCATTGAGCCGCTCAAGGGTTATTTTACCCAGCAGTTCGCGGTCAACTGGAAGGACGAGCCCAAGGAATTCTGGCAGGTGTTCGACCGCACCGCCGGCACAGAGGTCCCCGCCGGGAACTGGGACTATGACGAGCAGGCCGGGACCGTCACGGTCCGCGGCTGCATCCCCTATCACAAGTACACGGTCAATTTCCTCGCCATCCGTCTGTGGGAGGAAATCTCCATGTACAACCACATCACCAACGACTGGGGCGACAAGGAGCATCTCATGGCGGTGGAACCCCGTCATCCCGAGACCCAGGCGCAGATTCTCAAATGGCTCGAGCAGTGGTGTAAGGACCATCCTATGACCAACGTGGTCCGCTTCACCTCTATGTTCTATAACTTCACCTGGATTTGGACCGACCACGAAAAGCGCCGGGACGATTTTACCGACTGGGGTTCGTATGACTTTACCGTCAACCCCATTGCCCTGCGGGAATTCGAGAAGGCCAAGGGCTATAAGATGACCTCGGAGGACTTTATCAACCGCGACCTTCATAACGCCACTCACAATGCGCCCAGTAGAAAGTACCGGGACTGGATGGATTTTGTCAACCAGTTTGTGGTGGAGTTCGGCAAAAAATGCGTGGACATCGTCCACCGCTACGGCAAGAAAGCCTACGTGTTCTATGATGACAGCTGGGTGGGCGTGGAGCCCTACGGCGAGCGGTTCAAGGAATTCGGGTTTGACGGCCTCATCAAGTGCGTCTTCAACGGTTTTGAAGCCCGTCTGTGCGCCGGGGTCAAGGATGTACAGGTGCATGAACTGCGCCTGCATCCCTACCTGTTCCCCACCGGCCTTGGCGGCGCCCCCACCTTCATGGAGGGCGGCAACCCCACCCTGGACGCCAAACGGTACTGGGGCAACGTGCGCCGGGCCATCCTGCGCGCCCCCATCGACCGCATCGGTCTGGGCGGCTACCTGTCCTTAACCCAGAAGTTTCCGGATTTTCAGGATTACATCGCCCAGGTGGCGGATGAGTTTCGGCTCTTAAAGTCCTTCCACCAGGGGGGCAAGCCCTATTGCCTGCCGGTGAAGGCGGCGGTGCTCACCTCCTGGGGCAAGCTTCGTTCCTGGAGCTGCTCGGGCCATTACCACGAGCACCCGGAGCTGGATTTGATCAATCTCATCGAGGCCCTGTCCGGCCTGCCCATTGACGTGGAATTTGTAAGCCTCGACGAAGTGCGGGAAAAAGGCGTGCCCGCGGGCGTGGACGTGCTCCTCAACGCCGGCCGGCTCAACACCGCCTGGAGCGGCGGCGAGGCCTGGAAGGACGCGAAGCTTTTGGAGGAAATCAACCGCTTTGTGGCAAACGGCGGCGGCTTTATCGGCGTCAACGAACCGGCCGCCCAGGACTTCAGCACCCAGTTTATCCAGGTGGCGGACGTACTCGGCGTGGACATTGACCTGGGCACCCGCATCTGCCACGGCCGGTACCAGTATGAGGTGGAAAAGAGCCATTATATCACTGCGGACACCGTGGCGGCTGACTCCATTCTCGGCAAGGACGGGGTATATCTCTTAAACGACCAGGTGCAGGTGCTCTTAGAGAAAGAGGGAGCGCCCGCCCTTACGGCCAACCAGTTCGGCCGGGGCCGGGGCGTTTACATGGCCGGCTTCCGGTACAGCCTCGAGAGCGCCCGGCTACTCATGCGGGCCATCTGCTGGGCGGCGGGCAAGGAGGACGCGGCGGACACCTTCGTGTGCGACAATCTCTATACCGAGTGCGCCTATTACCCCGATACCAAGAACCTGGTCATCATCAACAACGCCGAGGAACCCCAGGACTGCGCGGTGAAAACGCCTTCTGGGGACGTGGTGAAGGCCCAGCTTCCGGCGTTTGAAATCAAGATTGTGTCTTTGGCATAAGAAACCGTGCAAAAGCGGGGCAGGAGAACATCTCCTGCCCCGCTTTGTTGTTTTTTCATACGATTGTTTCCATCCAGTGACAGGGTCAGCCGGATGATCTGCTATACTGGATACAAAGCTATTCAATAGCCTTAAATTCGAGATCGTCAGCACGCAGGCGAAGCAGCGGAGGAAATCAGATATGGTGACGTTGAATGTAGACGCATTGCTCAAGAAAGAGGGAAAGAGCCGGTATTGGCTCTTTCAGCAGCTCAATATGAGCTATCAGAGCTTTTCCCGCATGATTAACAACCAGACCCGCTCCATCAGCCGAGAAAACATCGAGGCCCTCTGCCTCATTTTTCATTGTACGCCCGATGATCTCTTCACCATCTCGGATTCACCCATTCCATAAGCATACGGATTGCCTCTTTCTTTTGCATTGCCAAAAGAAAGAGACGAAAAGATGGGTGAAATATATTCACATAGTCACAGACAATTGGTTGTGAATTATATTCACTTACCCAGTTTTGCAGCAGTCGGCCCCCTTCGCCCGATTCCCACCAGATTTCGTGTTCATTTCTTTCGGCGACGCGAAAGAAATGAACACGA
>NZ_JBBMFD010000006.1:0-134909 GCF_040096205.1 Solibaculum intestinale
ATCTCCCGCGGGCCGATTGGCCTGCGGGCGCCTTTCGCAGCTCCGTCGAGCTGGAAAATACATCTATTGTGAAGGCTTAGCACAGTTGCCTTTTTCGCCTGTTCCCCGAAGCTCTGGGCTGGCCGCAAGTCGTAAAAATCGAAGTACAGTCCAGCTTCTTCTCACGTCCGCCGTTTTCCTCAAGCAACCGCTGTACCTGCTCTTTTCGATGTCTTCCCAGAAGAAAGGGTTTTACATTCCCGCAACGAAATGGTTTTTCCCAATCAATTCACCCATTGCAGCTTTGGATAATATTCAAACAGAACCTTCCCCTTGATCTGATCCCGGCGCACATAGTGGTTCTTCCAGAAGCGGGAATCCAGAGAGTCGTTGCGGTTGTCTCCCATCATGAAGTAACCGTCTTCCGGGACATGATAAGGGCCGAACACCCCTTGCGTGGGTTCCTTTACATAGTCCTCCTGCAATCGCGTGCCGTTGATGTAAACCCCGCCGTCATGGATCTCCACCGTGTCCCCCGGCAGGCCGATGATCCGCTTGACGTACCAGTCCTCGTCCCCGTCGGGAGGTTCAAAGATGATGATGTCCCCCCGGGCCGGGTCCTCGAACAGATAGGACAGCCGGAAGGCCATGATCCGGTCCGATATCTGGATGGTATTTTCCATAGACCCGGTAGGAACTACGGCGTTGACCACCACAAAGTTACTGATAAGAAAGGCAAGCACCAGGGAAACAAGAATGAGACGAACCCAGCTGAATAGCTCCCACCGGATGCGTGGGCTCCGGGGCTTACTCTTATTGTCCGCCTGCATCGGTTTCTCCATTCCCGGTCCCTCCTTACGCATCCATTTCTTCCAGCTCGCGCAGCTGTTCCTCCAGCTGCTCCCACTGCTCGTAAAGCCCGTCGAGCTTTTGTTTGGTTTCGTCGAGCTGACCGGTCAGTTCCAAAATCTTGTTGTAATCCGCGCTCACTTGTGGAGAAGCCATCGCCTCCTGCAATTGCTCAATCTGGGCTTCCGTTTCCTCAATGGCGGTTTCCGTGCGGTTTCGCTGCCCCGCCGTGCGGCGCTTTTGGGATTCGAGCTCCTTTCGCCGCTGGTAATCGTTTTGCTTTTTCGGGACCGCTTTTTGCACTGCCTCTTCGCATTTGGGCCTGGCCTCTTCCCGCGCTAGATAATCGTCGTAGTTGCCGATGCACTCTTCTATGCCGTTCTCTTTCATGACAAGAACCCGGTCGGCCAGCTTGTTGATGAAATACCGGTCGTGAGACACCATCAAAAGAGTGCCCTCATACCCCAGCAGCGCGCTTTCCAGCGCTTCCCTTGAAGCAATGTCCAGATGGTTGGTAGGCTCGTCCAGAAGTAGAAAGTTCGCCTTGGAGAGCATCAGCTTCAAGAGGGCGACTCTGGCTCGCTCTCCGCCGCTTAACGCGCGCATAGGCTTAAACACGTCGTCTCCTGTGAACAGGAACACCGCCAGAGCGTTTCGCACCTGGGTCTGGGTCATCTGGGGGTACTTGTCCCAGACTTCGTGGATTACGTCCTTGTCATAGTTAAGCCCTTCTAAATTCTGATCGTAATACCCCGCCTTGATGCCCACACCCAGACGGAGAAACCCGCTGTCGGAAGGGAGCTGCCCGGTGATGATGCGAAGAAGGGTAGTTTTCCCGCAGCCGTTTTCCCCCAGAAGGAACACCCGTTCTCCATTTCGGATGTGCAGTTTTGCATGCTCGAACAGCTTCTTTTCCCCGAACCGTTTGGAAAGCTCTTCCGCCAGAAGCACGTCGTTGCCTCCGCCGGGCAGGACGTTGAACGCAAACCGGATGGCGGAAAGCTCCGCCTCCGGTTTGACCAGCTGCCCGCGCAGCCGGTCCACCATTTTCTGCTTGCTTTCGGCGGTCTTGATGTTCTTCTCCCGGTTCCACTGGCGCTGCTGGGCGATGATGCCTTCAATGCGCTTGATTTCCCGCATCTGGCTGTCGTACTGGTGCTGCAGCACCTCCCGGTCTTCCTGCTTGCGCAACAGATATTCGGAATATCCGCCGCCGTACATCCGCAGATGCCCGTGTTCGAGCTCAAAGGTTTTCTTCGTCACCTGGTCGAGAAAATACCGGTCATGGGAAATGACCAAGTAGGCCCCGTCGTAGGCCTTTAAGAAATCCTCCAGCCACCCCACGGAACGAATGTCCAGGTGGTTGGTAGGTTCGTCCAAAAGTAGCAGCTTCGCGTCGCAGGTGAGCAGGCGGGCAAGGCTCACCTTAGAGCGCTGGCCGCCGCTTAGGGAAAAGAGAGGACGCTCAAGGTCCTCGGGCGCAAACCCAAGTCCCAAAAGCGCCGCGCGTACCCGGCTTTGATAAGTAAGGCCCCCTTGAGCGGCGTATTGCTCGGTTAGAAACTGCTGGCGCTCAATGAGGCCCGCGTCATCACCTGCTTTGTCCAGAGCGGCAGTCAGGGAATGCAGCTCCTCCTCCATCCGGTGAAACTTCCAAAAACCGGACAGCGCCTCTTCCAGCACCGTGCGCCCGTCGTCGAGACAGGCGTACTGCTCCATATAACCGATGGCGTCCCGGTTGACGTAGACGCCGCCGGTGTCCGGTTCCATCTGGCCGATGATCATTTTAAACAGGGTGGTTTTTCCCGCGCCGTTGGCGCCCACCAAACCGATTTTGTCGTGTTCCTCCACGTGGAAGGATACGTTTTCGAAAAGCGTTTCCTCGCCGAAGGCTTTGGAAACATTGGTTGCGCTCAAATAAACCATACGATGCTTCTCCCGATCCATTTCGGATAAATTTGCAGATAAAATAAGTGTAGCACACTTGTCCCTCCTTGTAAACAAAAGCCGTCATACGGAAATCAGGACAAAAGTTGCAAAGAGAATGCCTCCGACCGGTTGCAAAGGGAGGGGAATATGCGGTATACTGATACGTAGAAAGAATCCTCTGCGTCCTTTCTATTTTATGTGGCAATCGGGGTGAGGATATAATCATGAACGATACCTTTAAGCATTCGTATAAGGTGGAGCATTTTGAATATGTGGGGCTGGCGGTGTATAACTGCGGCATCCAAAAGTGCGAAGAGGGACACAGCTGGGGCCCGGCGGTGCGTGACCACTATTTGATTCACTACATTCTGTCCGGAAAGGGCAGCTACGAAACCGGTGGGCAGCGGTATGAGCTGACGGCCGGAGACGGCTTTCTGGCATTCCCTTCCACGGTCATCCATTACCGGGCGGACGGGGCCGATCCATGGGAATATTCCTGGGTGGGTTTTAACGGCACCGAAGCGGAACGTCTTGTCAAGCTGGCCGGCCTTTCGCAGGACAAGCCGATTTTTCATTGTCCGCTGGAAAGCCCGCTGGCGGCGAATCTTGCCTCTATTTTTGACGCCACGGGATCGCGGGTGTCGGATGAAATCCGTATGCGGGGCAGGCTGATGGAGTTTTTGTCCACGCTTATTGAATACTGCGGTGCCAACGAAACCCAGCGGGACACCGGTACCGGCAGGCGGTACATCGAGAAGGCGTTGCGCTTTATCCAGTATAACTATTTTCACAGCATCAGCGTGGGCGACATTGCCGACAGTGTAGGCATCAGCCGCAGCCATCTTTACCGGCTCTTCATCGAACATCTGAGCATGTCTCCCAACGAGTATCTGACCCGGTTTCGCATCGACGAGGCCTGTGTGCTGCTGCGCTCCCAGGGCCTTTCGGTCAGCGAAGCGGCTTTTTCTTCCGGATTTTCCGACCAGCTGTACTTTTCGCGGGTGTTTAAGCGCTACAAGGGCGTGCCGCCGAGCAAGTATGCGCTGGATAAATAGAGCAAAGGATGTGGTAGGCGCATGATCGAAAGCTTCGAAGAGCTGGAGCGCCAATGTAAGGAATGCACCCGGTGCCCTCTGGCCGCCACCCGTACGAATGTGGTGTTCGGCGTGGGAAACCAGGAGGCGGAGGTGCTGTTTGTGGGCGAAGGCCCGGGCAAAAACGAGGATGAGCAGGGGGAGCCTTTCGTGGGGAGGGCCGGCCAGCTTCTTGATAAATTTCTAGCGGCGGTGGGGCTTTCCAGAGAAAGTGTGTACATTGCCAACATCGTCAAATGCCGTCCTCCCGAAAACCGGGACCCCAAGCCGGAGGAGCAGGAGCAGTGCATCGGCTGGCTGCGCAACCAATTCTACTTAATGAAGCCGAAGATTGTGGTTTGCTTAGGGCGCATTGCCGCTCTGAAGATGATCAGTCCCAATTTTAAGGTGACCAAGGAGCACGGCATCTTCTTTGAGAAGCACGGCACCCTGTTTATGGGTACCTTCCATCCTGCGGCGCTGTTGCGCTATCCCTCCAATAAGCCCGAGGCGTTTGAGGATTTTGTCAAGCTGCGGGATAAAGTACGGGAACTGTGCGACCATACCCCCATTGAGGACGTTGCGCCGGAAGGGTAAGGAAATCAAGGAGGCTTGGGATTTCTTCGGGCAAATGCGACGTGTAATTTTCAAAAGCTATGGTATCCTAGATTCCAAGAAAAACAAGTAAGGATGTGACGGATATGAAGGAAATGGAGCTTTACGAGCTTTGGAAGCAAAAGGCGGTGGGCGACCCGGATTTGGTACAGGAGCTTACGAGCATTGCCGGAGATGAGGTGGCCATCAAGGACCGGTTTTACGACGAGCTGCAATTCGGTACCGCCGGGCTGCGCGGCGTCATCGGCGCCGGAACCATCCGCATGAACATCTACACCGTCCGCCGGGCCACCCAGGGCTATGCGGACTATCTGCTGGAAACTTTTGATAAGCCTTCGGTTGCCATCGCGTTCGACAGCCGCATCAAGTCGGACCTGTTCGCAAAAGAGACGGCCTGCGTCTTCGCCGCCAACGGTATCCCGGTTCATATTTTCAAGGAATTGCAGCCTACTCCGGTGCTTTCCTTTGCCATCCGGTATTTGAAGGCCCAGGGCGGCGTGGTGGTTACGGCCAGCCACAATCCCTCCAAGTACAACGGCTACAAGGCTTACGGGGCGGACGGCTGCCAGATGACCGAAGAAGCGGCGGGCGCGGTTATGCGCAAAATGCAGGCGGTGGACGTGTTCGACGGGGCCAAGACCATGGATTTTGACGAAGGCGTGCGCACGGGAAAAATCTCCATCATCGGGGACGATCTGCTAAACGCCTACTTGGATGCGGTGGCGGCGAAAGCCATCCATCATGGTGTGGGCAAGCAGGCGGGCTTAAAGGTGGTTTACACCCCCTTAAATGGTGCGGGCAATGTGCCGGTGCGCAAGATTCTCGCCCGGGAGGGCTTTGAGCAGGTGTATGTGGTGCCCGAGCAGGAGATGCCCGACGGCAACTTCCCCACCGCTCCCTTCCCGAACCCGGAAATCCGCCAGGCCTTCGAGTGCGCCTTAAAGCTTGCCGAGCAGGTAGGGCCGGACATTCTTTTGGCCACCGACCCGGACAGCGACCGGGTAGGCATCGCCGTGCGCCAGGATGGGGAATATGTCCTCATGTCCGGCAACGAAGTGGGCGCCCTACTTTTTGACTACATTTGCTCCCAGCGTATTGCAAACGGCACCATGCCCAAAGACCCCGTGGCGGTGACGACCATTGTTTCCACCCGGATGACGGCGGCCATTGCCAAGAAATACGGGGTGCAGCTCATCGACGTGCTCACCGGGTTTAAGTATATCGGCGAGCAGATCGGGCTTTTGGAAAAGAAGGGCGAGGACGACCGGTTTGTCTTCGGCTTTGAGGAAAGCTATGGGTATCTGGCAGGCTCCTATGTCCGAGATAAGGACGCGGTGGTGGGTTCTATGCTCATCTGCGAGATGGCGGCCTTCTATAAGCAGCAGGGCAGAACCCTTTACGACGTGATGCAGGACCTGTATCAGGAGTTCGGCTTCTATAAGAACGCGGTGGATTCCATTGTCCGGGAAGGCGCGGCTGGCATGGCGGAGCTTCAGGGGATTATGGAAAAGCTGCGCAAAAACCCGCCGGCTCAAATCGCCGAGCGGAAGGTAACGGGAATTGCCGACTACCAGCAGTCCACCGATACCGACCTTGCATCGGACACGGTTAACGTCATTCATCTGCCCAAGTCCAACGTCCTGTGCTACCGGCTCGAAGGCGGCGCACAGGTCATCGTCCGTCCTTCCGGCACCGAGCCGAAGGTGAAAATTTATTATACAGCGAAGGCGCCTACCAGCAAAGAAGCAGACGAAATCACCGAGCAGCTCAAGGCTTCCATGAATACGCTGCTCTCATAAGTCATTTTCAGATCGGCGCGGGCCCGGCAGCACACTTCGCTGCCGGGCCCTTTTATTCTGGCCGCCGTCTTGTGAAGAATGCCGTGAACCCCGGGCGCGCTGCCTTTTGAGTGCGGCGGACAGCGCGGTTTTCTCCAACCGTATACCCGGTTTGGTACAGAGCGGCCAAGGTAAAAAGACGGGTGGAAGCGTGCATAGATTTCTAACAAATTGTTCACACAAAACTGCATTCCTTGCAAGAAGATGTGGTATAATAAAGTTGAAATATTTTACAGTTTCTACAATGCGGTTTCTTTGTTTTTACCGTTTCGCCGCGCAGGCATAGAAAGGAGTGGCGGCCGTGAAGGAGCTTTATTTGGTGACCGGTGCGAAAGGGCACCTGGGAAATACCATCATTCGCAGGCTCAAAAGTGAGGGCAAATGGGTGAGAGGCCTGGCCCTACCGGGAGACCCGTCCCAGGCGCTCAACCAGCTGGATGTGGAGATTTTCGAGGGGGACATCTGCTACCCCGCTTCCATTGAACCGGCTTTTCAGACCAAAGAGCCCTGTGAACGGATCGTCATTCATACCGCCGGCATTGTTTCCATCGCATCCAAGTTTCAGCAGAAGGTGTTTGACGTCAATGTGACCGGCACGGCCAACATCATTGCCCTGTGCCGGAAATATCCGACCAGGCGCCTCATCTATACCAGCTCCGTCCACGCCATTCCGGCGCCCAAGGGAACCGTACTGTCGGAAGTCACCCATTTTGACCCGAATGCGGTGGAAGGACTTTATGCGAAAACCAAGGCCCAGGCCGCCCAGTTGGTGCTGGATGCGGCAAAGGAAGGCCTCGACTCGGTTGTGGTCCATCCCTCCGGCATCATCGGGCCGTATGACTACGGCCACGGGCATCTGACCCAGCTGATTATGGATTACCTGGATCATCGGTTGGTGGCCTGTGTAAGTGGCGGCTACGATTTTGTAGACGTGCGGGATGTGGCGGACGGGATTCTTTCCGCGGCGGAGCATGGAAAGCCCGGCGCCTGCTACATTCTTTCCGGGCATTACTGTGCCATCCCCGCGTTGCTGAAAACCCTCAGCGAACTCAGCGGCCGCAAGCCGGTCAAAACGGTTCTTCCCACCTGGCTTGCCAAGGCTACCGCGCCTTTAGCGGAGTGGTATTATAAGCTGCGCCGCCAGCCGCCGCTTTACACCAGATATTCTCTGTTTACCCTGGGCAGCAACGCTAATTTCTCTTACCAAAAGGCGAAAGAGGAGCTTGGGTATCAGCCCCGCCCGCTTGTCGACACGCTGAAAGACACGGTGGGTTGGCTGGAACAAAACCAGAGGGTCAAGCCTCACATGGTTCAAAAAAATTCGATTGGATAAAGAAAGCGCCTTGGGCGAAAAGCCCAAGGCGCTTTTATCATCTTGAGAAATGATCAGACTGAAGCCGTCTGTATGACTTGTTCTTCCACGATCTCCTCGGAAACATCGAAGTCCGGCGTGTTCATCTTCCGGATAGGAACGATCCGCTGCAGATACGCCGTCGCGTTTTTGGGATCGCGCTGAATGTCCGCCTGGAGTTCGTCGAGTTTTTCCTGCAGATGGTCGCCCTCACCGGGAAGGGGACGGGTAATCATAATGCGATTGTGGGCGGTGGTGATCAGACGATCGCGCTCGTCGTCGAGAATCAGTTCTTCGTAAAGTTTTTCTCCCGGACGAAGGCCTACGTATTTCACCATAATATCGATGTCCGGCGTGTAGCCCATCAGGCGGATCATGTTGCGGGCCAGATCGTCAATCTTGACCGGCTTTCCCATATCCAGCACATAAATCGCGCCGCTTTCCGCCATACCCCCGGCCTGCAGCACCAGCTGCGCCGCTTCCGGGATGGTCATAAAATACCGGGTGATGTCCGGGTGGGTTACGCAGACCGGGCCGCCTGACTCAATTTGCTTTTTAAACAACGGAACCACGCTTCCGTTGGAACCAAGGACATTCCCAAAGCGTACCGCCATAAACCGGGTCTTGCTGATCGAAGCCATATGCCGGATGATGATTTCCGTCACCCGCTTGGTGGCACCCATCACATTGGTGGGATTGACCGCCTTGTCGGTGGACAGGAGCACAAACCGCTTGACTCCATATTTATCGGCGCATTTGGCCACGTTGAGGGTTCCAAACACATTGTTCTTCACCGCCTCGGCAGGGCTGTCCTCCATCAGCGGGACATGCTTATGGGCCGCCGCGTGGAAAACAATACTGGGATGGTACTGGGTAAAGATTTCCTCCAGCCTTGCCTCATCCCGCACCGAACCGATCAAAATCAGGCTGTTGAGCGCGCTGCCGTACCGGTCCTTGAGTTCGTTTTGCAGTTCGTAAGCGTTGTTTTCGTAAATGTCGAAGATGATTAGCAGCTTTGGTGAGAACCGGGCAATCTGCCGACAAAGCTCCGAGCCGATGGAACCGCCGCCGCCTGTGACCAGAACCACATTGTCCTTCAAATAATCACTGATGCTCTGCATGTCGAGCTTTACCTCATCGCGCAGCAGCAGGTCGGAAATGTGCAGCTCCCGCACTTCGGCGATGGGGCGGGTACCGTCCTGGATTTCGCTCAAGGGAGGGACCATCTTGATCTTGCACTTGGTTTTGGTACAATTGCTGACGATCCGTTCGTATTGATCGGAGGTGGCGGAGGGAATGGCGATATAAATGTCGTCAATGGAGAATTGCTCCGCCAGTTCCTGAATACGGTCTACGCCATAGAGGACGGTCACGCCGCGGATCTGGGTGTGGTGCTTTTTAATGTCGTCGTCCACCACAAGCACCGGCGTTCCCCTTTTGGGGCCTTCGTTGAGCAGGTCATGCACCAGAGAGGAACCGGCGTTGCCGCCACCCACCACCATGATCCGGCGGGAAACCTTGTTTTCCACCGAGGCAATAGAAGCGCGAACGTGGATATACCGGTAAACAAAACGGGAAAACAAAAGAAACCCAATGGAAATAATGGTTCCCATCACATAAACCGGCAAGGGAAGGGGCACATTCAGAATCAATCCGTAGAGGTAATAGAATACCATAGCGGTAATCGAACCCATAGTAATCCGCGCAATGTCCAGCGAGGAGGCGTAAATCCACAGCACGTGATAGACCCGGTAGGCGCAGAGGCTGAGAATGGTGAAAATAGAAAGCGCCCAAAAACTCTGAAAATAATTTAAGAGCAGCCCGGTGTCTAGGACAAAATTGTTAAGCAGCAAATATGAAAAAATTACAGCTGTGTTGACTACGAACACGTCCAACAAAGCCAGCCCGATTTTGGGCAGCAACACCGGCAGAAAAAATGTATTCTTTTGTTTCATGGGCGTATCCACCTTTTTGACATCAATCTCATTTCTTCGACTTAATTTTATCTCTTTTTTTTCTGCTTGTCAATGTGCCTTACAATAATGTAAATCTTTTGAAGAAAAAACATACACCGTTTTTTCCGGTTCCTACATTTTTCTCGTCCGGTTGACACGCTTGTTTTTGCGGCGTTTCTGATTGACAATCACGGCAATAACTGCATAGACCACAATCAAACCTACCACCGCGACAATTGCGATTTTGAACCAAGTAGAGGAGATAATTTCGTTGATTTTTTCCATATAGAACTGGAATTCGCTGCGGTTGACCGACTCGCCTGCCACCAGGTCGATAGTGCCCAGCTCTTCCCCTGCCAGCATCAGCTTGGCGGTCCCCAGCTTGTCCCCCTTCTTTACCGGAGCGTCCACCGTATCGGGTAGTTCGGGAACCAGCAGAATGCTGGATTTTTCAATGTTCTTGGGTACTAGTGCGGAGAAATCCTCCCCGGGATAGGCGAGCACGCTGTCCTTTTCTTCGCCTAGGTGTATACTGACTTCCCCGCTGGGTTCCTGCTGGTCCACCAGGGATTTGACCTGAAAATTAGGCAGCGCCCATTCGTACAGGTTGATGGCGTCCATGAAATTGTACATGTCCGTAATGGGCTCGCCGTTTTCGTCTTCCACCGGCGCGCCCAGGGTGATGAGCAGATAGGTGTACCCGTCCTGGGAAGCGGTGGAGATGAGGCACCTGCCCGCTTCCGGGGTATACCCGGTCTTAATGCCCCTGGCGGGGCTGTAATAATACTTGACGCCGCCGGTGGCCTGGTCCATCAGCAGGTTTGTGGTTACCAGAGTTCGTTCCTCGTTCATATTGGTCGCCGGCATCCGGTACCGGGCCGTGGAGCAGATTTCCATAAACACCGGCAGTTTCATAGCGTTTTGCACGATTTTATACAGATCCCGCGCCGTAGTATACTGGTCGTCGTCGTGAAGGCCGTGGGGATTGACGAAGTGGGTGTTCTCACACCCAAGCTCCTTGACCCGCTCGTTCATTTTATCCACAAAATCGCTCACGCTTCCGCCCACTGCGTCCGCGATGACATTGGAGCCCTCACAGGCGGACTTGATGAGCATGGCGTAGAGGAGCTGGCGCATGGTCAGCACCTCGCCGTCTTTGAGCCCGGCGTTGGAATAGCCCCAGCCCAAATCGTCGAACAAAGCGCCGTCCACAGTGACCTGTTCGTCCAGCCGGTCGCCCCATTCCTCCAATGCGATCATCGCCGTGACCACCTTGGTCAGAGAAGCGGGGTACATTTTCTGATCCGCGTTTTTCTCATATACAATCTCGCCCGTCTCCACGTTTGCCATCAAAACCGCTTGGGAGCGCACCGGCACGCTGTCCGGCGGCGTATAGGAGGCCGACGCGGAAAACGGCATGAGCAGCAGCGCGACAATCAGCAAGGCAGACAGGAAAATTGCCTTTTTGTTCATGGACATTTCCCTCCAATGTGATATACTATATATTCATGATATGATCTTAATTAGTATATCAGGGTTCTGGCAAAAAAGAAAGGCATTTTTCCGAAAGGAAGGGTCTTTGGAAGAATGTAAGAAAGACGTAAGGTTTGCCAGCGCACGCCCATATTGTTCTGGAGGGATTTTTGGTTTGATTTACGTGACAGGCGACCTGCACGGGGAACTGGCGCGGTTCTCCGAGCGGCAGATGAAGGTGGTCAAGAAGCGCGACACCCTTTTGGTCTGCGGCGATTTCGGCTTTGTGTGGGATGGGAGCAAGGAAGAACAGAAAGCGCTCAAAGCTCTGGGGAAATTCCCGTTTACCATCGCCTTTGTAGACGGCGCCCATGAAAACTTCGAGCTGCTTGAGCGGCTGCCCGTAAGCGAGTGGTGCGGCGGCAAGGTGCGCTGGCTGCAGGAGAACACGGTGCAGCTGATGCGGGGCGAAATCTACGAGATCGAGGGGGAACGGATCTTCGCCTTCGGCGGCGGGGAAAGCCCGGACAAGGACATCCGCCGGGAGGACGGGCACTGGTGGGCAAGAGAACTCCCTTCTCCTGAGGAAATCGAGGAAGGGCGGCGCAATTTGGAGGCGTCCTTCCATGAGGTGGACTATATCATCACCCATGAGCCGTCCGCGGCAGTCAAGGGGATGCTCAACATCGGGGAGGATTATATCAATTCCCTGAATATTTTTTTCGACGAGGTGGCGAAAACCTGCAAATTCAAGCGCTGGTTTTTCGGCAGCTGCCATGTGGACAAGGTGATTTCCCCCCGGCAGATCGCGGTGTTTGGGGACGTGCTGCCGCTGGACCTGAACAAAAAGAAGCGGTGAGGCGGGTATGAAGCTGCTGCATACGGCCGACTGGCACCTGGGCAAGGTGATCTTTTCCCGCTCTTTGTTGGAAGAGCAGGAACAGTTTCTCTACGAAACCTTTCTTCCGGCGGTGGACCGGGAGGACCCGGACCTGATTCTGATCAGCGGGGACGTGTTCGACCGGCCCATTGCGCCGGTGGAGGCCATCCGCTTGTTTGACGACCTGCTTTATGCCTTATGCGCCGAACGCAGGCGAAAGGTGGCCATCATTTCCGGAAACCACGACAGCGCCGACCGGCTGACGGTAGGCGCGGAGATTCTCAAAAAGCAGGGGCTTTATATTGCTTCCCGGATCAAAGCAGAGCCCGAACCGGTGCGGCTTTGCGACGAGTTTGGGCCAATCGAGCTGTGGATGCTGCCTTACTTCGATCCTGCTCAGGTGCGCGAGGTCTATAAGGACGAGACGATACGGGGCTTTCAGGAGGCGTATGAGCGGGTGCTCGCGGCGGTTAGGGAACGGCAGACGCCGGGGGCACGGCAGGTTCTTATGGCTCACTGCTTTGTGACGGGTTCGAAAAAGAGCGAGTCGGAATCGCCTTTGTCCATCGGGGGCAGCGGCGAAGTGGACGGCGCGCTGTTTTCCGGGTTCGATTACGTGGCCCTGGGCCATCTGCACGGGCCTCAGCCGGCGGGGAAAAACGCCCGGTACGCGGGCTCGCCTTTAAAATATTCCTTTGACGAGGCGCATCACAAAAAGTCGCTGACGGTGGTGGAGCTGGGAGAAAAAACGGTAGCGGTCCGGCAGCTTCCCATCACGCCCAAACGGGACATGCGCATGGTGGAGGGGACTTTGGAAGAGCTGCTAAGGGCAGCGAAAACGGACGAGCGCCGAGAGGATTTCTTGTACGCCACTCTTTTGGACGAGGCCCCCGTGTTCGAGCCCATGGCCCGGCTGCGGGAAGGGTATCCGAACCTCTTAGGGCTGGAATGCGTTTGGCTGCGGGGCGGTAGCGACCAGTCCTCCGGCCGGGACGCCCTTCGCAAAAGCCTTCGGGCCAAGCGGGTGGATGACCGGGCGGTGTTCGAGGCGTTTTTGCGGCAGGTCTGCGACCGAGAGCCGGATGAGGAACTCACCCGGCTTTTTTGTGAGCTTGCCGGAGAGGAGGAACGCCTGTGAAACCGGTAAAGATCGTCATGCAGTGCTTCGGTGCTTATCTGGGCCGAAGCGAAGTGGATTTTCTGAAACTCGCCGGAGCACCCCTTTTTTTAATTTCCGGCCCCACCGGTTCGGGCAAGACTACCCTGCTCGACGCCATGAGCTGCGCCCTCTACGGCAGGGCTACCGGGGCTTTGCGCAGGGACTGGAAGGAGCTTCGCAGCACCGGTGCCTCTCAGGAAACGCCCACGGTGGTGGAATTCGAGTTTACCCTGGGAGCAGAACGCTATCGCTTTGTGCGCACCTTTTCGGAACGCATGGTCAAGAAGCGGTCGGGCGCTACCGAACTCAAGCAGGAGAGCACGGCGGAATGCTTTGTCTGGGCGGCGGACGGGTGGCGGCTGCTGGGAACCGGGCTGGAGGTGGCCCAGAAGGCGAAGGAACTGCTGGGCTTTACCTACGAGCAGTTTTCCCAGGTGATTGTGCTGCCTCAGGGGGAATTTCGCAAGCTGCTCACCGCTTCCTCCAGTGAAAAGGAAGGCATTTTAGAGGTGCTGTTCGCCACCGGAAAGTGGAAACGGATTGCCGAGCGGGCAAACGAGCGGGCGAATCAGCTCAAAGAGCAGCTCAAACAGATATCCGCCGGGCTCGCTCCTTTGCTTGCGTCTTACCAGGTGGAGGACCTTTCCGGTTTATTGGAAAAACGGGACGCCTGCCGGCGGGACGGGCAGCAAGCAAAGGAACAGGAGGCTTTGCTCCAGAAAGCCTTACAGGAAGCAAATGTTCGGTTGCAGGAAGCCGCCCGGCAAAAGGAACGGTTCGACCGGCTTTCTTCCGCCAAGGAACGGCAAGCGCAGCTTCGTCTTAAAGCGGAGGAGATGGACGGGTTTCGTAAGCAGTACGCCTATGGGGTTAAGCTAAAAGGGGTGCAGCCTTATTTTCAGATGTGGCAGTCCGCCGTCAAGCGGGAAAGGGACGCAAAGGGAGAAGAGCAGGAAAGCAGACGGCGGGAAAGCGCCGCCGCGGCCGCCTGCCGTGAGGCCCAGGAGGCGGCCAACGCCATTCCACGTTTGCAAGAGGAAGCGGAAGAGGAAAGCCGCAGGCTCAGCGTCCTGGAACGGGCGCTGGAGGATGCAAAGCGTTTGACCCAGGCGAGGCGGACGGCCTCTTTGGCGGCAAAGGCCGCTGAGGAAGCGGGCAAGCGGGAACAAGAGGCTGCTGCCGAGGCTGCCGCATTGCAGGCGCGCGTTGAAAAGGGTGAAAACTATCTGCGCGAGCAGTTTGAAACGTATCTGTCCAGGCTCCCGGAGTTCTCCCTGCGGGTGCAGACGCTGACCGCAGCAAAGGACGCTTTGTCCGCCCTGCACAGCGCCCAGGAAACCGAGCGGGAGATGTTCGCCGCGAAACTGGCGGCGGGCAAGCGGGCGGCGGACGCTCAACAAGCCCTTGCCGCCCGAAGGGAAACGCTTTTGCAGTTCGAGGCGGCGTCCCGGGCGGACGCGGCCTACCTGCTGGCGTCCTTATTAAAGGAAGAAAAACCCTGCCCGGTGTGTGGGTCGATGCATCATCCGGCTCCCGCACGGCCGGCGGAAAATGTGCCGGCTCCAGAAGAGGTTCAGGCCGCGCGGGAGAACGAGCGGGCGGCGAAGGACGCCCAGGAAGCGGCGGAGCAGGAGCTTCACCGCAGGGAAACAGCCTATGAGGCGGCAAAACAGGCGCTGGCGCGGGCAAAAGATGCCTTTGCTCGGTTCGAGATCGAAGAAAGCGCCATCGAACCGGCCCTGTCGGAAGCAAACGAGAGGCTTTTTGCGGCCCAGAAAGCCCAGCGGGACCGGCTGAAAGGGGAAGCGCTGCTTGATAAGCTGCGCCGGGACCTGCCCGCGGCAAAGGAGCGGCTTGAGCAAAGCCGCAAGGACGCGCAGCAGGCGGCGGTGGCCGCAGCCAAAGCCCAGGCAAGCGTCCAGGAGCTAATAACGGCGCTGCAGGGACAGGAAACGGATACTGGAAAGCTGACGGCGGCGATCGGCGAGCATCGGCTGTGTTTGCAGCAAAAGAAAGAGTCGGTTGCCCGGCTTCAGGAAAGCTTATCCCAGGCAAAATCCAACCTGTCCGGGGCGAGGGAAGGGGCGGCCGCCGCTTTGGAGGCGGTCAAAAAAGCCTACGGTCAGCGAACCCATGCCCAGACCGAATATGAACACCAGTGCACAGCCGCCGGGCTTACACCCGGGGAGGACCCCGCTTTGCAAAAAGAACTGCTCGACCGGCTGCCTCAAATGGAGCAGGCCATCGACCAGTATGACAAGGAGCAGGCGGCGGTCAAGGATGTGATTGCCCAGCTTCAGGAGCAGCTGTCCGGCGTATCCGTTCCCGATTTGGCGAACCTTACCGAAAAGCGGGATGCTCTTTCCAAAGAAAAGGCCGAACAGGATGCGGCCATCGGTCGGTTGCAGGAGCGGGAGACGGCGCTAAGCGAGGCCTGCAGCCGAGCCCAAGCGTATTGCAAAGAGCAGGAAGGACTAGAGGAGCAGTACCGCACGGCGGGGGCTCTGGCAGAGCTTTTAAGCGGAAAAAATCCCCGTAAAATTCCGGTGCATCAGTTTGTGCTGGGCATCATGCTCGACGACATTGTAAGCGCCGCAAACCAGTATCTCTTGCGTTTAAGCCGGGGCCAGTACAACCTGGTGCGCATGGACCGTCAGGGCGGCCAGGGCTACCGAGGGCTGGACCTGGCGGTGCTCGACGGCTACCGGGGCGGCGAGCGCAGCGTCAACACCCTGTCGGGCGGCGAGCTGTTTTTGGCGTCGCTTGCTCTGGCCTTCGGCCTGGCGGACACGGTGCAAAGCTACGCCGGCGGCATCCGGCTGGATTCGGTGTTCATTGACGAAGGGTTCGGCACTCTGGACGCCCAGACGCTCGAATGCGTTATGGGCGCGCTGTCCGAGCTTCAGTCGGGCGGACGGCTGATCGGGATCATCTCCCATGTAGGGGAGCTTCGGGAACGGATCGCCGCGAAAATCGAGGTGTCCCCCGATCCCAAGGGAGGCAGCAAAGTGGAGCTTGTGTGCGGATAAACCGCCTTGCAGCAGAAGGAGGAAGGAAACGTGCCCTACCAAAAGACCACCGGGTTCTTTTTGAGCGCCAACGGAATCGATCAAGTCGCTTATTATGTGTATACGCCAGGGGAAAAGCCCTGGGCGGTGCTGCAGCTTTCCCACGGCATGTGCGAATACATCGAACGGTACGAGCAGGTGCCTTTTCTAGAGGAAATGACCCGGGCGGGCGTTCTCGTGTGCGGTAACGACCATCTGGGCCACGGTAAGACCGCACCCAAACAGGAGGACTTAGGATACTTCGACCAGAAGGATGGCTGGCGCACCCTGCCCAAGGACCTGCACCAACTGACGGCCAAAATCCGCAGCCAGTACCCCGGCCTTCCCATCTTCCTGCTGGGGCACAGCATGGGTTCCTTCGCCGCCCGGGCTTATTTGAGCCAGTACGGCCAGGAGCTTACTGGGGCGCTGATTGTGGGTACCAGTGGGGGAGAACCGCTGGCGGGTGTCGGAATGGCGCTTGCCAAGTTCATCGGCCTATTCAAAGGAGATCGGCACCGCAGCCGTCTCATTAACGGCATGGCTTTCGGCTTTTATAACCGCAAGTATGAGCAGCATCGCTCCTCCTTTGACTGGCTCAGCCGCGATCCGCAAATCGTGGACCGGTACGTGGAGGACCCCTACTGCCATTTTCTCTTTACTCTCAACGGCTTTTATAACCTGTTTCACCTTCTAAAGACCGTTTCCAAAAAGGAATGGGCCAAAAGCGTGCCCAAGGACCTGCCCATTCTCCTGCTCAGCGGGGATATGGACCCGGTGGGCCAGTTCGGCAAAGGGGTGGAGAAGGTGTGCCGGCGTTTGCGCGAGGCTGGAGTCAAGCAGGTGGACTGCAAACTTTATAAAGGCGGGCGGCACGAGATCATCAACGAGATCAATCGAAGCGACGTGTACAAGGACATTCTTCGTTTTCTCATCACCACGGCGAAAGGGGAAAAAGCATGAACATTGCGGTAGTAGGCCTGGGTTTGATCGGCGGGTCGCTGTGCAAGGCGATCAAGCACCGCACCAAGCATCTGTGCTTTGGGCTGGATAAAAGCGGGGAAACCCTGCACGCCGCCTTAAACCAGGGGGCCATCGACCGGGTCATCGAGCCTGAGGGCCTGTCCCAGGCGGACCTGACTTTGGTCTGCCTTCATCCCCGGCAGACCATCGACTTTATCCTGGAAAACGCCGCCCATTTTCGCCCGGGCAGCATCGTGGCAGACGTATGCGGCGTCAAAAAAACGGTGGTGGACCAGGTGACCCTTCCGCTGCGGCAAAGAGGCGTCTCCTTTGTGGGAACCCATCCCATGGCGGGACGGGAGTTTTCCGGCTTTGCCTATTCACTCGACAGCCTCTTTGACCGGGCGAGCTTTATCATTACCCCCTCGGCGGATACCCCAGCCCCCAGTATCGACGCGGTAAAAGCCCTGGCCAAGGAAATCGGGTTTGCCCGGATCGTGCTGACCACCCCCCAGGAGCACGACCGGATTATCGCCTTTACCTCCCAGCTTGCCCATGTAGTGTCCAACGCGTACGTCAAAAGCCCCACCCTGAAAAAGCAGGGCGGCTTTACCGGCGGCAGCTTCCAGGACCTGACCCGGGTGGCCAAGCTCAATGAGGACATGTGGACCACCCTGTTTCTGATGAACAAGGACCCGCTTCTGGCGGAAATCGACTGCATTCTCGAAAAGCTCGCCGAATACCGTCAGGCAATTGCAAATGAAGACGCCGACGGGCTGCGCACCCTGCTCCGGGAGGGACGGGAGTTAAAGGAAGAAAGTTTGCTTGAAGCGAAGGAAACGAAAAAGGCCGCGCCGTGAACGGGCGGCCTTTTTCGTTTGCCGGAGGTCCAATAACAAAACAAGCGGACGAAGGAAGGTTATTCTTCGTCCGCTTGTTTTGTTAAGTCCGGAATATGGTCAAGAGCGTAATCAATGCATTGATTGATAAACTCACTTCTACTTAAATTATATTTGTATGCCAATTTATCGATTCTTTCTAGCTTTTCAAAATCGATCCGAATGGTAATGGGATCTTTCTTATACGGCTTTGGGACAAAATCAGACATATTTCCACTCACCTCTTGCCATAAGTATATGGTTTATTGTATTCTAAATATAGAGTCTATATTCGAATACAATTTAGAATACAAAGAGGTGCTGTTATGAAAAAACAAACATGTTGTTTCACCGGACACAGAAAAATTCCCCCTGAACAATATGAAGAGATTATAAAACGGCTTAAGTCCGAAATTACGGCGATGATTCAACAAGGCGTCATCTATTTTGGAGCTGGTGGCGCTTTGGGATTTGATACCATGGCTGCTCAGACAGTACTTGCGTTAAGAGAGCAATATCCGCAAATCAAGTTAATCCTGGTTCTCCCGTGTAAAACGCAAACTCGTGGTTGGAATGAAGAAGAAAAAGCAACTTATGAAAATATCAAAAAAGCTTGCGATAAATATATTTATATTTCGGATGCGTATACGTATGGTTGCATGCATGAACGCAATCGTCATCTGGTTGATTGTAGCAGTTATTGTATTTGTTATTTAACCAAGCACTCCGGAGGTACCGCCTATACGGTTGAATATGCCAAAAAGAAAGGATTGATAGTAATGAATCTTGCCGTTTCGGAGAGTGGAAACAGGAAAGCTTGATGCTTACTTAAAAGACAAAGGAAAGGACCTCCGCTTGAAGGCGGAGGTCCTTTCCTTTGCATACCGCAAGCGCGGACAGCAGGGAAGAAACGGCGAACCTGCATCCTGGGAACGGACACAACGGATATTCAAAAGAAAAGAAAAATTTTTGCACAAACCCATTGACTTACGCATATCTTGTTGGTATAATACAATCAAACAAATGAACAAATGCTCATATGAATTGAGGTTGAGAAAATGAGTGCAAATCCTGAGTCCATCCAGCAAGCCAACCTTTCCCACGAGGAATTGATCGCCCAGGTCAAAGACCAGATGCCCGACGAAGAGACCCTCTACGATCTGGCGGAGCTTTTCAAGGTGTTCGGTGATACCACCCGGGTGCGCATCATGTGCGCACTGTTTGAGCAGGAGCTGAGCGTGACCGATATTTCCGAGCTTCTAGGAATGGGCCAGTCGGCCATTTCCCACCAGCTTCGGCTGCTGCGGTCGGCCCGCCTGGTGCGCTCCCGCCGGGATGGGAAAATGGCCTATTATTCTTTGGACGACGAGCACGTCCGTGAAATCTTCGACAAAGGCTTAGCCCATATTGAAGAACGCTGAGTTCCCGGTTCTTTTCTCTATTTTACGTTTGAAAAGGGGTCGTAACATGGTACGCAAGAAATATGAAGTACACAATCTTGACTGCGCCCATTGCGCGTCGAAAATTGAGCATGCGGTGGCCCAGCTGGAAGGGGTGGGCAGTGCCAACCTGGACTTCGTCACCCGTTCCTTTGTGGTGACGGTGGACGAGGAGCATGCCCCCAGCCTGCAAAAAAACATAGAAAAAATCATCGCAAAAATGGAGCCGGATGCCAAGCTGGTGGTGCCGGAGCAAGAGGGGAAACCTGAAAAGCACAGCGGCAGCTGGGTGAAGTACCTGCTTTTGGGCCTGGCGGCAGCCGCCTTTGCCGCAGGGCTTATTTGTTCTTACGCCGGGGTTCCCACCCTTGTCTATGCCATGATTTTTGCGGCCGCCACCCTTCTGGGCGGCTATGAAACCCTGCTTAAGGGAATCAACAGCTTGGTTCATCTCCAGGTGGATGAAAACCTGCTTATGACCATCGCGGTGGTGGCCGCTTTCGCGCTGGGAGATTTCCCGGAGGCGGCAGGGGTAGCCCTTCTCTTCTGCGTGGGTGAAATGTTCGAGGAACGGGCGGTGGACCGTTCCCGCAAGGATATCGAGGCCCTTGCCCAAATTCAGCCCACCGAAGCGGCAAAGTACCTGCCCGACGGCTCTACCAAGGTGGTGCCCGCCGAAGAGGTGCAGGTGGACGACGTAATTGCGGTGCGCCCTTTTGAACGGGTGCCTCTGGACGGCGTGGTGCTGGAAGGGCACTCCAATGTGGATACCGCCGCCCTCACCGGCGAAAGCGTCCCCCTTGAGGCTGGAAAGGGAACGCAGCTTCTCTCCGGCATGGTCAACGGCGAGACGCTGCTGAAGGTCAAGGTTACCAGCCGGTTTGAAAACTCCGCCGCCTCCCGCATCATCGCCATGGTGCAGGACGCCGCCTCCCGCAAAGGAAGCTCGGAGAAGTTCATCACCCGCTTTGCCCGGGTATATACGCCGATTGTTGTAGTGCTGGCGATTTTGCTTGCGGTGCTGCCGCCCCTTTTTGGAATGGGTGCCTTCACCGAATGGCTCCAGCGGGCGCTGGTTTTCCTGGTTGCCTCCTGCCCCTGCGCGCTGGTGATTTCGGTGCCGCTGGGCTTCTTCTCAGGCATCGGCGCTGCGTCCAAACAAGGCGTCCTGGTCAAGGGCGGCAAATACGTAGAATTGCTTTCCAAAGCGGACGCGGCGGTCTTTGATAAGACCGGCACCATCACCAGCGGCCAGCTTCAGGTGACCGAGGCTGTCTCCTTTGACGACTCCTATGCAAGCGATGACCTTGTAAAGATAGCCGCGGCGGCCGAACGTTATTCCACCCATCCCGTCGCCCAGGCCATCTGCCGGGCGGCGGGGGAAACCGGCCTGACCGGAGAAGCGTACAACGAGCGCCCGGGCTATGGTGTGGAAGCGAAGGTAGACGGCAAGCAGGTGGCGGTGGGCGCAAGAAGGATGCTCACCCAGCTTGGCATTGACGACGCTTCCCTGCCGGAAGCGTCGGTGTATGTGGCGGTGAATGGGCAGGTCAAGGGCGCCATTCAAGTGCGCGATACCCTGCGTGAGGACGCAGCCGGCCTGACCCGGGATTTGAAAGAACAGGGCGTTAAGCGCCTGGTCATGCTCACCGGCGACGCGGAGCCTGTGGCGAAGGAAATTGCCGCCCAGGCTGGGATCCCCGAATTCCATGCAGGGCTCCTGCCCCAGGACAAGGTGCGTCTGATGGAAGAAATCCGCAGCCAGTCCGGAACCACCGTGTTCGTGGGCGACGGTATCAATGACGCTCCGGTCCTGGCGGCGGCGGACGTGGGGGTCGCCATGGGCCTGGGGTCGGACGCGGCCATCGAAGCGGCGGACGTGGTTTTGGTGGAGAACAAACCTTCCCGCCTGGCAGGTGCCATCCAGCTCTTCAAGAAGGTCATGCGCGTGGTACGCTTTAACATTGTGTTTGCCCTGGCCATCAAGGCCGCGGTACTGGTGCTGGCCGCTTTCGGTATGGCGCCCATGTGGGCGGCGGTGCTGGCGGATACCGGCGTGGCCCTGCTGGCGGTGCTCAATTCCGCCCGGCTTTTAAAGTGCAAGCTGTAAGCGGACGAAACAAAAGGGATGCTCCCGGCAGGTAAACCGGAACCTTCCGTCTAAACCCGATGCAAACCATTTTAACAAACAGCCCGGCAGCTTAAGCTGCCGGGCTGTTTGTTAAAGGTAAGGCGAAAAGGAAGATACGGTGTAGGGATGCTTTCCGGGAGAGAATTCCCTGCCCAAAAACGGCCGGGGCAGGAGGGAACCAAACTCGCCTACAGATAGAAAATCAGGATTCCCACTAAAATCAGGCAGTTCCCCAGAACCTTGCGTAGGGTCAGCTTTTCTTTTAGCAGCCACCAACTTAAAAGCATAACCAGAATGTACCCCACCGACTCGATAATCGGCCCATTTTTATAATCCATCCCTGTGAACGCGAAGATGGTTAGCAGGGTGGACACCACCATCAGGGAGTAGCCCACGATCACATGGACATTGAGGTATTCCTTGAGAAAGGAGCCGTGTTCCTTCTGGGCGCTTTTCTTCAAAAGGATCTGAGAGAAGGAGGCCACCGTCACCGAAGCGAAGAGCAGCAGCCAGTAACCATTAAGATTCATCGGTATTCACCACAATCGTTCCCGCAATGACCACCGCCGCGCCGATGGCATTTTGGATTGTCACTGTTTCATGAAAAAACACCACCGCCCACAGCATGGACCACAGCAGCGCGATGGAACGGTTGGCATAGGCCACCGACAGATCGAACCGTTTGATGATCTGCTGCCACAGCAGCGCATAAACGCCCAGAATGACGATTTCCAGCCCATAGCATCCGAGGAAGCCGGGGGAGAGAAAGGCAAAGCCAGAGGCAAACTTTGCCGCCACCGTGGAAAGGGTGTAGATCATTACCACCAATTGAAGCAGCAGGATGCTCTTGATGGTAGCTTTGACGCGTTTTGGCGCGTTTGGCAGTTGGTTTTGCTGTTGTTTTTTCATAGCGCAGAAACCCTTCTGAGCGTTTCCCGATCGTTGCCGGCCACAATATAGTAGCCGTACCGGGTGGAGCTGTCCACAACCTGGCGGGTAAAGGGTTCGATTTCGCTGACAAAGCGCACAAGCTCCGGCGCCTCTTTGCGGATGAAATGAAGCCGGTCCAAATCCTCCCGGCCGAACACAAACCGGATGGCGGCTGCTTCATAATGAGGGCCTTTGGCGAATGTCACAGGCATCCCTGCCGCCGCCTCGATTACCATGCGGATAAAATCGTACCCCGTGGAAAGAGGGACCAGGTGAGAACCGATGCAGTCTCCGCCCATGCGCGCGCCCACCTCAATCAAGCGAACCTGCCCGTCTTGGGTGACCTTCAGCTCTGAATGGGAGGCGCCGCAGGTAATATGCAGCGCGTCGAGAGCGGAAAAGACGGTGGAGACAACGGCCTCAAGAAGGGCGGGCGAAAGCCCAGCCGGCTGGACATGCCCGGTCTCAATAAAATGAGGCGCGCCGGTGGTGAACTTTTTCGTCAGCGCCAGGAAGGTGTGTGTTCCGTTCTGAGAGATGCATTCGCAGCTGAATTCCTCTCCGTCGAGGAACTCTTCCACAATCGCCCGCTTTTCGAAGGAGTTCTCCCACGCGGCCGCAAGAGCGGTCCCGATCCCTTTTGGCGAGTCCAGTTTGGTGATCCCCCGGCTTCCCGACCGGTCGGTGGGTTTTACGATCACAGGGAAGGAAAGGCGTCCCGGATCAAAAGTCTCGCCAGCACGCAGGCTTAGGAAGCCTGGGGTGGGAATACCGGCCTCTAAAAAGGCCTTGCGCATAGCAAACTTGTTGGTGGAGCGGGCCACGCAGACGGCGCTGTTGCAGGGAAGGCCCAGCCGCTGGGCTACATATTGAACCGTAATGGCAGCCAGGTCGGAGGCGATGGTGGCCACCGCGTCTGGGTGGATGTCGCGGCAGACAGTGAGGATTTCTTCCTTTTCCGTGATGCTTACCGGATAAAAAAAATCCGCCGTCTCGGCCCCCACCGCGCCTTCCTTCCAGGCGAACACATGGGTTTCAAACCCCATTTCCTTTGCCTTGCGGATCAGCGGGTCCTGAAAGGAATTGGCGCCGATGACCGCGATTCGTTTTCTGTCCATCTATAATCCATTCCTTTGTTTCATTGCGTTACAAAGAGGGGCCCTGATAAAAGTCCCGGACGGCCTCGACAATAGAAGCGAGCGATTCCTCCGCGAGTTGGTAATACATAGGCAGACGTACCAGCCGCTCGCTTTCCCTGGTGGTATACCGGTCCTCTCCGTAAAAGCGGCCGAACCGTTTGCCGGCAGGGGAGGAATGCAGCGGAATGTAATGAAACACGCACTGAATGCCCCGGCTCTTCATGTAGGTGATGAACCGGGTGCGCTCGTCCAAATCCTTGCATTTTATATAGTACATATGGGCGTTGTGTACGCAGCCCTCGGGAATCACCGGCTGTTCAATCAATCCCTCATCCCGCAGCGGGCGCAGAGCCTCATGGTAATAGTTCCAGGAACGCAGCCGGTCCTCGTTGATGAGGTCGGCCGCCAGTAATTGGGCCCATAGATAGGCGGCGTTTAATTCGCTTGGCAGATAGGAGGAACCAAAGTCCACCCAGGTGTACTTGTCCACCTGGCCGCGGAAGAACTTGCTGCGGTTGGTCCCTTTTTCCCGGATGATTTCCGCCTTTTCCTTGTAGACGGGGTCGTGGAACAAAAGCGCTCCGCCTTCGCCCATGCTGTAGTTTTTGGTTTCGTGAAAGCTGTAGCAGCCGAAGTCGCCGATGGTCCCCAGCGCTTTTCCCTTGTAGAAGGCCATTACCCCTTGGGCTGCGTCCTCCACCACCCGCAGATTATGCTTCTTTGCAATCGAAAGAATCGTGTCCATCTCGCAGGCGACCCCTGCGTAATGTACCGGCACGATGGCCTTGGTGCGGGGAGTGATTGCCCCTTCCAGAAGGGTTTCATCCAAATTCATGGTGTCCGGCCGGATGTCCACAAACACCAGCTTTGCCCCCCGCAGCACAAAGGCGTCCGCCGTGGAGACAAAGGTGTAGGAGGGCAGGATGACCTCGTCCCCCTCTTCGATGCCGCACAGCAGCGCCGCCATTTCCAGCGCATGGGTGCAGGAAGTGGTCAGCAGGGCGTTGGGAACCGAAAACCGGTCCATAAGCCATGCGGTGCACTTTTTCGTAAACTCCCCGTCGCCGCAGATTTTATGCTGGGCGATGGCCTGTTCAATATAAACGGCTTCGTTGCCGATAAAAGGAGGAATATTAAAATCAATCATAGGGGATCTTTCGCCCCTCCTTTTTAATTTTTAATTATTTCACATAAGCGGGATAGAGTACCAGCGCATAGGAAAGCACGCTCAACGCAACCACGCCCGCCCCGATGCAGGCCTGCAAAAAGACTTGGAATTTTTTGCTGACAAACAGCCGTTCGATCAGCGTTTTAAGCCCCAGCGTTACCAGGAACATAAACGGGATGAGCATGGGGAGAAGATAGCGCCCCTGGGGCTGGAAGTCGCTGCAATAGGAGTAATACAGGCTTAGCAGTACCGGTATGCACAAGGCAAGCACCATCGTCCCGAAGAAAAGCGCCTTTTTCCATTCCTCGCGGCTGCGCCCACGAATGCGGGACAAAGCGTTGACCACCTTGACGGCCACACCGAGAAACCCGGCAAAAAAGAGAGCTGTGTAAAGCAGATACATCCATGTGGGCAGCGGGTAGCTCATATATCCGAAAAAGCCGATAAAGCTTCGATAGGAGGTTTTCAGCCAAAGCATATCAAAGAGCATATACGCAATGGATACGCCCTGCGCTTGGGGGGTAACCCGGTTGGAGGGCTTTAAGTCCTCCCTTGCATACATCTGCGCGTATTCGTCCGACGTGCGCATGCCGAGAAAGTCGCCGTTATAAAGAACGGCGTTGCGGATAAACCACCATCCCACCAGGAGAAGAACCACAGCCACGATGAAAACGCCGTATTTGAGCATGGACTTGTAATCGTACCGCTTGTTTTCAAAGAAAAAGAAGGAAGCTGCAAAAAGCAGAACACTGCACAAAATAAAGCCGTAGGCATTGTAATAAGACAGGGAACACACGGCGATTGCGACGGCAAGCAGCAGACAGCTTTTTACGTCCCACCGCTTTTGAAGGCCCAAAATCCACGCATAAACAATCATTGCGGAGGAGAACATGGCCAGCGCGTCGTTGTTGACATAGGAAGAAATGAAGACAAACTGGGGCAGCAGCGCCACCAGCAGCACAAACAGATAGCGATACCCGCCTTTGAAGAGCTTTTTCCCAATCAGAATGCAGAAAAACGCGACGCCCACGCAGCAGAGGATGCTGACCATACGGGCGGACATGAGAAGGGCGAACGGGTCGGTGGTGAAAAGGCTGGTCACCTTCATAAACCCGGCGCTGATGATGTAGGACAAAATGGGGGTAAACCCGTAAGAAATGCCCCATATAGGATTGCGGATGGAAGGGTCTCCGCCATGGGGAAGCGCCCCATGCTGATAGATAAATTCGGGAATCTGGTAGCGCATGTATTCATCCGGCGCCGAGTTATAAGGCTGTGTAACCGCCCAGACCACATAAAAGCCGAACAAAAGCACAAGAATACCAGACGTCAGGAGATATTCTTTTTTCACTGTTCTCATTGCAAACGCTCCAAGTTCTTCATCAAGAGGAGTATTCCATTTTATTGGAAAATCCACTTTACTTCTTTTAACGGCTAGTATAGCACCACATCCGTAAAATCTCAATCGACGCCGGCATAACTTTATTGATTTGTTACAAGAATGAGAGTGGGCAAAAACCAAAGCACTCATGCAGAAAGAGCCTGATTTTCCTGTCGTTTCGGACATAACCGGATTTCTTCCCCTTCCTTGCTTTTTTGCAGCGCCATGCTATAATTTAAAGGCGTTTGTTAAGAGTGACGACGAAAAGCCCGGAAAGGATCTGACGCATTTTTATGGACAAGCTTTCCATTGTGGTGCCGGTTTACTTTAGTGAGGACAATTTGCTTCCCCTTTACGCGGATGTAAAGGAAAAGGTCCTCGAAAAGCTTCCGCACGGCTGGGATTATGAGCTGGTGCTGGTAGATGACGGGTCGAAGGACCGGTCTTACCAGGTGATGTGCAACTTAAAGAAAATCGACCCGAAGATCCGCCTTGTAAAGCTGGCGCGTAATTTCGGCGAGCATGAGGCCACGCTGGCAGGGCTGACCGCTTGCACGGGAACCTGTGCGGTGCGCAAGTCCGCCGATTTGCAGGAACCCAGCGAAATGATTCTGGAAATGCTCGAAAAATACCGAGCCGGCGCTCCGGTGGTCATCGCCGCGCGCAAGGGCCGGGACGAGCCGGCGCTGCAAACCTTCTTATCCAATACCTATTGCTTTCTGATGCGCAAGTTCGCGCTCAAGAATATGCCCAAAGGCGGGTTTGACAGTTACTTGATCGCCCGTCCGGTGATCGACGTGCTCGTGTCCATGCAGGAGAAAAACACGCCGCTGACCGAGCAAATCCTCTGGTGCGGCTTTCCTATGGAGGTCATTGAATACATCCGTCCCAAGCGGCAAATCGGCAAGTCCAGATGGACCCTTTCTAAAAAGATCAAAATGGCCCTCGATTCCTTTCTGGGCTTTTCTTATTTTCCTATCCGGTTTATTTCCGGAGTGGGGATCGTCTCCTTCCTGGGCTCGTTTGTCTGGCTGGTGGTGCTGCTGATCCAAAAGCTGGTGGGAAAGATCACGGTGGACGGGTTTACTACAGTGGCGGCCCTGGTGCTGCTGAGCTTCGGCATCATCATGCTTTCCATTGGGATTTTAGGCGAGTATATGTGGCGAATGTTCGACGCCACCCGAAACCGCCCGCCTTATATCGTGGAACGGCAGGACAAGGATGAGGAAGCGGAGAAACCGGACAAATAAGAAAAAGCCGGGACGCGTCGGGCCGTCCCGGCTTTTTAATAGGAGGCATCCTAATGAACTACATCAATCAGATAAAGGCATTTATCCCCTCAACCCGGGAGGAAGAACGGGCGAAAGCGGAGATTCTCCAGAAAATCAGAGAACAGGGGGACGCCCTTTTGTACCGGTCCGCACCGGCCCATTTTACCAGCTCCGCCCTCATTCTCAACCCCGGACGGACCAAAACGTTGCTTATCTTTCACAGGCAGTTTCAGTCCTGGACCTATCCGGGCGGCCACGCGGACGGGGATGAAGACCTGCTGGAAGCCGCCGTCCGGGAAGCGAAGGAGGAGACCGGACTTTCAGACGCTGTGCCGCTTAGCAGGGAGATCCTGTCCCTGGACCTGCTGCCGGTCTCGGAAAACCGGAAAGGCGGCTGCTTGGTTCCGGCCCACACCCACCTGAGCGCCTCCTTTGTTTTGCTCGCCGGGGAAGAACAGCCTCTTCATGCGAATTCGGCGGAAACCGGCGGCTTGTGCTGGACGCCGGTGGAAAAGCTGGACGAGTGTTGCCGGGAGGCGCACATGCGGGCTGTTTTTCGAAAACTGCTTAACCGTGCCGAGGACCTTTGCAGCAAGGAGGAACGCGAATGAAGCAAATGTTGGACGAAGGAAAGATCCTCGCGCAAAGCGAGGCGCTTTCCGGGATCGTCGCTCCTCTGCTTTCCTGGTACGACCGCAGCGCCCGGATTCTTCCCTGGCGGGAAGAGCCTGCCCCTTACCGGGTATGGATTTCGGAAATCATGCTCCAGCAGACCCGGGTGGAGGCGGTAAAGCCCTATTTCGAGCGGTTTGTATCCGCGCTGCCCGATGTATGCGATTTGGCTCAGGTTACGGACGACCAGCTTATGAAGCTGTGGGAGGGTCTGGGGTATTACAGCCGGGCGCGCAATTTGAAAAAAGCGGCGGGCGTTTTGATGGAACATTACGGCGGCGCGTTGCCCGCGTCTTTTGACGCGCTGCTCACCCTGCCCGGCATCGGTTCCTACACGGCCGGCGCCGTGGCCTCCATCGCCTATGGCCTGCCTGTGCCCGCGGTGGACGGAAACGTGCTGCGGGTGGTATCCCGCCTCCTTGCAAGTGAGGAGGACATTCTCAAACCCATTGTCAAAAAAACGGTGGAGCGTTCCTTAACCGCCGTCCTCCCGAAAGACCGGCCCGGCGATTTTAACCAAGCGCTTATGGAACTGGGCGCCACCGTCTGCCTGCCAAACGGCGTCGCTTTGTGCGAGCGGTGCCCGGTGCAGGGCTGCTGCAAAGCGCACCGGGAAGGAAGGGTGATGGAGCTGCCGGTCAAGGCAAAGAAAAAGCCCAGGAGGGAGGAGGAACGCACCGTGCTGCTCCTTTTGTGCCAGGGAAAGGCCGCCGTGCGCCAAAGAGGGAAGAAGGGGCTGCTTGCCGGGCTTTGGGAACTTCCCAATGTGGAAGGCAGGCTCGCGCCGGTGGAGGTGGAGGAGCAGCTGGAGGAATGGGGCTTCTCCGGAGTCCGGGCGGAGCCGCTTTTTGACGCCAAGCACATCTTCTCTCACATCGAATGGCATATGACCGGCTACGCCGCATATGTTAAGGAAGAACGGACGGCAAACGGGCTTACCTGGGTGACCAAAGAGCAGCTTTCAAAGGAAATCGCCCTTCCCAGCGCCTTTCGGGCGTACACGGAGGAACTTTTCCGCCGTCTTCCTTAGAGAGAAACACAGGCGCACCATGTCCGCAGAGAAAGAGCGGATCGTTCTGGCAAAGCAACCGCTTGCGCTGGATTTGGGATGCTCTCCGGCCGCGTTTGACCGCACGGAGAATACCGTCGTTCCTTTCGCGCCCTGCCGGGTGCGCGGGAATGCCCTGAATGCGCCCCTGAACTTTGCGTGGCCTGCTTCGGGAAAGGCGCGGTGGCGGCCGTCCATCCTTCAAGGTTATTTTCTTACCGCCCGCTTTTTGCAGGAATCGAGGGAAGCCGCTTGTTTGATTTTCCAGCCATGGCCCGGCTCGACGGGGCACTTGCAAAAGCCAGCCGCGGCGGCCTGCCGGGCTTTTTCTGCCGGGTGTCCCATCCCGGAGGGAATTGCGCCTCGCTTCCTGACGCATGGGGAAACCGCCGCGCTTCGCAAAACCCGCCGTTTTCCCCACGCGTTTGCCCGGGAATGTGCGGCGCTTACCCTGGCTGGGTTCGAGAGAGAGGCGGCGGGAGTAACCGCGGCGATGATGGACAGCGCCCGGCTTTGGCAGATTGGAGTGGACATGCGTGTGCAAAGCAGGGAAAATGGGCTGGGGCGCTTCCTGGTCATGAACCTGAAGAGGTCCTTGCCCGGGGAAACGTTCCCTGTTACTCCACCTGGACCGGGAATTTATTCTCAAAGCGCCTGGCGTTTCGGCGGGCTATTTTCCCGCATAGCTGGAGATGGCCTCTGTAAAGAAATGAGCAGCGCTGGTCCGCCATTTTCTTAATGGATAACAAAAAGATTGTCTTTTGCCGGAATTACAGGCAAAAGGCAATCTTTTTATTGCGGTGTTCTTTTAAAGTGTGGTATAGTGCTCCACGTGTAAAAGAATTGCGGAAGGGAAGTGGGCCCCATGTCATGGCATGTGGAAGCGGAAATGGTCGCCTTTGTCATTGTGGGAATTATTCTCATTTATTCCCGGGAAGGCAACATGCTCCCAACCCTGAAAAACCGGGTGTTCCAGCTTTGTTTGTTTACCACCTTCCTTTCCATCGGTCTGAATATCGCTTCCGTTTGTTTGATTGCGGCGGGGTCTGCCGTACCGGTGATACTCACCGATGTGGTCAATACCCTTTATTTTGTAGCTACTCCCGCCATGGCCCTGACCTATTTTTATTATACGGTCGCCTATGTCTATGAGCACAGCGCCCGCATCCGCCGTGTTTACCTCATCAGCACCATTCCCTATGCCGTTTATATGGGCCTTGCCCTGGCCGACCCGGCGACCAACTGGCTGTTCTCCTACGATGTGCAAAACGGTTACCAGCGCGGCCCGCTTCAGATTCTGCCCTATGTGGTCTTTTACGCCTATTGCGTCGGCTGTCTTCTGATCACTGCCCTGCGCAGGAAGCATATTGATCCGTCCATCCGCCGCATTCTCTACGCATTTCCCCTGGTGGCAGCCGTGGTCATAGTGGTGCAGCAGGTTGTACCGCAATACATTTTGTCCGGCTCGGCCGCGGCGTGCGCCCTGCTGGTCATCTATCTTTATCTGCAGAATAAGCGCATAACCGTAGACCCGCTCACCGGCCTTTCTAACCGGCAGGCCTATACCGCCATGCTGGAGCTGCGCCTGCGGCAAAAGCATCCCATCACCGTTGTGGTGGTGTCGCTGATGGACTTTAAGTTCATCAACGACACCTTCGGTCAGAAAAGCGGCGACCGGGTGCTCAGCCAGATTGCCTCATTCCTGTCCAAAGAGGCGGCTCCCGACCGGGTGTACCGCTGCGGCGGCGACGAATTTGCCGTGCTGATGGAAAGCGAGACAGACGCGGACAAACGCATCCGCCGGATGCGCAAGCAGTTTTCCCAGCCCTGGGACGTATTCGGCTCGGGCTGTATGGTGTACGCGGGAATCGGAGTGGCCAGGGCCTGGCAGCTGAAGCTGTCGGTGGAGGAACTGGTCAGCGCTCTGGAATGCGCGGTGGCCGAGGCAAAGGAAGGCAGCACCGGCCGGGTAGTGGTATGCGACGACCGGATGGTGGCACGGATGAAGCGCAAGCATGCGGTCACCGAGATTCTCAAGGAGGAATTGCTCAACCAGGGCTTTGAGGTTTATTACCAGCCGATTTACCGCTGCAAAGACGGCGGTTTCCCCGTGGCGGAAGCGCTTCTTCGTCTGCCGGACACCCCGCTGGGCCCCATTTACCCGGACGAGTTCATCCCCATAGCAGAGGAAACCGGTCTGATTGTGCAGATGACCTATTTGGTCCTTGCCAAGGTATGCAAGTTTGTACGCCGGCTTCTGGACGAAGGGGCCAAGCTGGAAGGCGTATCGGTGAACCTTTCGGTGCTGCAGTTTATGCAAAGGGACCTGGCCGACCATATTGCCGAGATCTTGGATTATTACCAGATCCCGGCGCGCTTCATAAAGCTGGAGATCACCGAAAGCGTGGTGGCCTCCAACTATGAGGCGGTGCTGTCGGTGATGGAGAAGCTGGCGAAAAAGGGCGTGCAGTTCGCGCTGGACGATTTCGGCACCGGCTACTCCAATCTGTCGTATGTCATGCATCTGCCGGTGGACATGGTCAAGATCGACCGCAGCTTGATCTGGTCTTCCCTCAACAACGACCGGTGCGCCACTTTGGTGGAAGCGGTGTCGCGCACTTTTGGACAAGCGGGCATCCGGATGATTGCCGAAGGGGTGGAGACCGGGGAACAGGCGGCGTTTGCACAGCGGTGCGGGATCGAGCTGATCCAAGGCTTTTTGTACGCAAAACCCATGCCGCAGGAGGAGGCGCTGCCCTATTTGATGGGTGTGAAGGAACTGGTAAATAAGTAAAGGAAGGGAGGACTGCACGTGCAGTCCTCCCTTCCTTTACTTACAGCGTCTTAGGAGCAGCAGGCTTAATGGGACGCCCGAAAACCTGAAGAGATAGGCCCCGGACATCTCCCAAGAAAGCAAAGCATGGTGCCGTTCCGTCCAGGGATCGCCGGCCATACCGCCGGCCTCGTGCAGAACGCTTGAACCTACCGGCATCCCTGGAAAAAGGGAGCGTAACGGGCGGCCAGGCGAATCGCTTCGATCATGCTGACCGGGCTTGCCGCGCCTTTTCCAGCAATATCGAAGGCGGTGCCGTGGTCCACCGAGGTGCGCAGGATCGGCATGCCGTTGGTAATGGCGATGGTGCGTTCAAAATCCAGCGTTTTGGCGGCGATGTGCCCTTGGTCGTGGTAGAGGGAGAGGACCGCCTGATACCGCCCGGTCAGCGCCAGATGAAAGACCGAGTCCGCCCCGATGGGGCCTTCCACCCGGTAGCCTTGCGCCTTTAGCGCCTCCACCGCCGGTGTAACCTCGTCGACTTCTTCGCTGCCGAAGAGGCCGTGTTCCCCGCTGTGGGGGTTGAGCCCCGCCACCGCAATCGTCGCGTCCCGCACCCCCAGCCGTTCTAAGGCGGCAAAGCAGCGCTTTGTGCAGGAAACGATCCGCTCCTTGGTCACAAGGTTGCAGGCTTCCCGCAAGGATACGTGCCGGGTGAGGAAAAACACCCGCATCCCCCGTACCTCAAAGAGGGTCAGGGGGTCCTCGGTATGGGTCAGGGCCGCGAAAATCTCCGTGTGACCAATGTAGGGAACCTTCGCCGCACGCAGCGCCTCCTTGTGGATGGGCGCCGTGCATACCGCCTGCACTTTTCCTTCCATTGCCAGGGAAACGCACCGCTCGATGTATGCATAGGCCGCCCGGCCGCACATAGAGTTAATCTCCCCGTAAGCGAACCGATCCATGTCAATGTTATCCAAATCCATAAGGTTAAGGATCCCAGGCCCGGCGACGGCTTCTTCTGGGGCTTGGACGGAGC
Source organism: Solibaculum intestinale (assembly GCF_040096205.1). Taxonomy (NCBI): domain Bacteria; kingdom Bacillati; phylum Bacillota; class Clostridia; order Eubacteriales; family Oscillospiraceae; genus Solibaculum; species Solibaculum intestinale. Next base: position 32,981 of record NZ_JBBMFD010000006.1, read on the forward strand.
GGATTGCCAGCGGCAGGGAAAGACGGCCCAGTACCTCTTCAAAAACCTTCCGGCTTCCTGCTACGACACAAAGGGCAGTTTCGGCCAATTCCTTGTCCACCATGGCTTTGCAAACGATTTCCGGCCCAATTCCGGCCGGGTCCCCGCTGGAAACGGCGATGATCGGTTTAGTCATGTTTCCTCCTCCTCTTGGGGCTCTGCCAGCCGCCCCACGCACCAGTCTCCATAGCTGCCGGTCAGGCGCACCGGGAGAATCCTTCCGTTTAAGGCGGTCCCACTGCATACCCGCACAGGCGTGTAATTGGGCGTGTACCCCTCCCACACGCCGCTGGCCGCTTCCTGCTCGAACAAGACCGGTTCCTTCCGGCCGGCCTGGGATGTTAGAAAAGCAGCCCGGTGGGCGGCGGTTTCGGCGATCATCCGCCGGCTGCGCCGCTCCTTTTCCTCCTTGGGCACCTGGCCAGGTAAGCCGGCGGCCACCGTGCCCGGGCGGGGGGAATAGGCAAAGGTGTGCACCTTGGCAAACCCGATACGGTTGACAAAGGCAAGAGACTCTTCGAATTCCTCTTCGGTTTCCCCAGGGAAGCCTACCATCACGTCGGTGGTGACGGCGCAGTTAGGAAAGGCCGCGCGCAGCCGGATCACCACTTTTTCGTAGTCTTCGGGCGTATAGTGCCGGTTCATCCGGCGAAGAGTTTCGCCGCACCCGCTTTGCAAGGACAGATGAAACTGCCCGCAAAGCTTCTGGCAGGCGGCAAGCCGGGCGATAAAAGCGTCGTCAAACTTGTCCGGCTCCAAAGACCCCAGCCGGATGCGCTCGATTCCTTCCACCGATACCGCCGCCTCGATGGCGTCCGGCAAAGTCAGGCTGGATTCCTCTCCGTAGGCGGACAGGTTAATCCCCACCAGCACCGCCTCCCGGTAGCCCGCCTTTGCCAAAGCGGCCAGCTCCTCCGTGATGGAGGAAAGGGGCTTGGAACGAATGGGCCCCCGGGCGGTGGGAATGATGCAGTAGGAGCAGTAGCGGTTGCACCCGTCCTGGATTTTGACAAAGGCTCGGGTGCGCTCCTCGAAGCCTCCCACCTGCATCGCCTCGAAGTTCTCGCCTTCCTCGTGGGCGCGGATGGCGACAATGCGCTGGCGGTGCTCCAAAAAGTCCGCCACATAGGACGGCAGGAAGGCACGGTTGCGGGTGCCCATCACAATGTCCGCCTCCGGCAGCGCGTCCGCCGCCCCGTCCACCGCCTGGGGATAGCAGCCGGTCACCGCGATGACCGCTCCCGGATGTTCCCGCCTGCACCGGCGCAGAAGCTTTCTCACCTTCGTGTCGCTTTCCCCGGTCACCGTGCAGGAATTGATGACGATTACGTCGCATTCTCCATCCGCTTTGGCCAGGGTATATCCAGCCCTCTGCATTCGTTCGGCCATCACTTCGGTCTCGTACTGGTTGACCTTGCAGCCGAGGGTATGAAAACAAATTGTCAAGTTCTTCGCCTCACAAATAATTTGGATTTTCCTCCTAACTATATAGGAAAACTGTCCTTTTTTCAAGGTTCGCGCCACAAACTCTTGATAATCCGCAGACGGGCGACTATAATAAGATAGTCAGAAAAATAACGATTTGGAGGAATGAAAGATGGTAAGCGTAAACATCATGCTCAATTCCATCAAGGACGTAAAGGACTTCGTCAACATCGTCAACCAGTATGATTTCGACGTGGAGCTGGTGCTGGGCAAGTACGTCATCGACGCGAAGTCGATCATGGGTATTTTCAGCCTGGACCTTTCCCAGAAGCTTCTGCTGCAGGCTGACTGCGAGGGCAATTCCAAGTTTATGGACGAGATCGCGCCTTTCCTTGCGAAGTAAAAACGCATTGCCGTATGAGGGACAGGCCCTTTTTAGGGCTTGCCCCTCTTTTTTTGCCAAGCGGGCCGCCGGGCGTCCGGGAAAATCGGACAAGCCCGGCGGTCTTTCGTTTCTTTGTACATGTTTTCGCCTTTCCCCGCATAAGCTTTAGCACAGAAGATTGCGGAGGTGTGCAGTAATGAGGAAACTGACAAAATTCTTGTCTTTGTTCATGGCGGTTGTCTTGGTGCTATGCGGGTCTACCGGCGCCCTTGCCAGTGCGTCGGATATTACGTCGGAGCTGACCGACGACGGGGGGATTTTGCCCACCATCGCCCCCGAAGATTCCGGCCAGATTCAAGTCAAGGCCAAGTCCGCCATTTTGATGGAGGTCACCACCGGGAAGGTTCTCTATGAAATGAATTCCAATGAAAAACGGGCGCCCGCGTCCATTACCAAGGTTATGACGGCCCTGCTGACCATGGAAGCGGTGGAAAAGGGGAGCATCTCGCTGACGGACATGGTGCTCATCAGCCCCAACGCCATGGCCATGGGAGGCACCACCATCTTCCTGGAAGCGGGGGAAACCATGTCGGTGGACGATCTGATGAAGGGCCTGATGGTCAACTCCGCCAACGACGCGGCGGTAGCCCTGGCCGAGTATATCTCCGGCACCGAGGAAGCTTTTGTTGCCCTGATGAACCAGCGGGCCCAGGAGCTGGGGATGAACGACACCACCTTCAAAAACGCCCACGGCCTTGACGAGGATGGACACATGACCACCGCCCACGACATCGCCGTCATGTCCTGTGAGCTGTTAAAGCACGAGAAGATCATGGACTATACGAAAATCTGGACCGGTTCGCTGCGCGACGGGGCCACCGGCCTTGCCAACACCAACAAGCTTATCCGCTTCTATGAGCCGGCCACGGGCCTGAAAACTGGCACCACCAACAACGCCGGTCGGTGCGTCTCCGCCTCGGCCATGAAAAACGACCTGCACCTGGTGGCGGTGGTTTTAGGCGGCGAGGAGAAAAACGACCAGTTTAACGGCGCGCGCAGCATGCTCGAATGGGGCTTTGCCAACTACGCTTTGGTAGAGCCGCCTATCAACATGGAAGAGATTGTCCCCATCCCGGTCAGCCATGGCATGCAGCCGGAGGTGATGGTCGAGGTATCGGGCACGAGCAAAATTCTCATCGAGAAGGCCAAAGCCGGGGAACTGTCCGCCAGTATCGAACTGATGGAACAGGTGGAGGCCCCAGTGGAAAAGGGACAGCAGATCGGCAAAGCGGTCATTACCTCCGGGGACGAGATCCTCGCGGAAGTTCCCTTAGTGGCGGCGGAGAGCGTGGAAAAGATGTCCTTCTTCAAGGCGTTTTGTCTGCTCATCCAAGGGCTTTTGGCGGTTTAAACATGACGAAACTGTAAATGTTACACAAAAAGTAAAAATTGACATGCCTTCGCCTTGCAAATATGGTGGAAATACGGTAAAATGAAACCAACCTATTTAGGAGGCGGTTGCATGGCAGTGAAACTGATTGATAGGCATATGAACGGCTTTGTCCGCGCCCATGAGCTTTGCGGGATTGCTCCGCAGGTGGCCGCGGCGCACGAGATGCTTAACAAAGGCACCGGTATGGGCAGCGACTTTATCGGCTGGCTGGATTTGCCGGTCAATTATGACCGGGAGGAGTTTTCCCGGATCAAAAAGGCGGCCCAGAAGATTCAGAAGAATTCTGACGTTTTGATCGTCATCGGCATCGGCGGGTCCTACCTGGGTGCCCGCGCGGCGGTGGAGTTTATAAATTCTCCGCTTTATAACAGCCTGAAAAAAGACACGCCGGATATTTATTTTGTCGGCAATTCCATCAGTTCCACGGCTCTTTCCGAGGTCCTTTCCATCTGCGAGGGCAAAGACGTGTCGGTAAACGTCATCTCCAAGTCCGGCACTACCACCGAGCCCGCCATCGCATTCCGGGTGTTCAAGGCCTATCTTGAAAAGAAGTACGGCAAGGACGGGGCGAAGGAACGCATCTTCGCCACCACCGACAAGGCCCGCGGCACCTTGAAAAAGCTGGCGGACGAGGAAGGGTACGAGACCTTTGTGGTACCAGACGACGTAGGCGGCCGGTACTCGGTGCTTACGGCGGTAGGCCTTCTCCCCATCGCGGTGTCCGGAGCGGACATTGACGCGATGATGAAAGGCGCGGCGGACGCGAGGGAAGCCTATGCGGTCTGCGACCTTGAGAAGAACGATTGTTACAAATACGCGGCTTTGCGCAACATTATGTACCGCAAGGGCAAAGCCATCGAACTGCTGGTGGCCTACGAGCCCAATTTCGTCATGGTGGCTGAATGGTGGAAGCAGCTTTACGGCGAGAGCGAAGGCAAGGACGGCAAGGGTCTGTTCCCGGCCTCGGTCAACTTTTCCACCGACCTGCATTCCATGGGCCAGTTCGTGCAGGACGGCTCGCGCACCATGTTCGAGACGGTGGTGCTCTTTGAAAAGGCAAAGCAGGACATTTGTATTGAAAAAGAGGAAAACGACGGCGACGGCCTCAATTTCCTGGCTGGCAAGCCCATGTCTTATATCAACCGCAAGGCTTTTGAGGGCACGGTTCTCGCTCATACCGACGGGGGCGTGGCCAATCTGGTTCTTTCCATCCCCGAGGCCAACGCCTACGAGTATGGATATATGACCTATTTCTTCGAAAAGGCCTGTGCCATTTCCGGTTATCTGCTGGGCGTCAACCCGTTTGACCAGCCCGGCGTGGAAAGCTACAAAAAGAACATGTTCGCGCTGCTGGGCAAGCCCGGCTACGAGGAACAGAAGGAACTGCTCGAGCAGCGGCTCAAATAACCCGCGTAACCTGCCTTTGGGGCATTTGAGAAATAGAAGCTTCTTTCACCGCTGTGTGCAACGAAAATATTTAGGAGGTAATGACCATGATTAAGTTAATCGTCGGCAAAAAAGGAACCGGCAAAACCAAGGTGTTGATTGATCTGGCCAACGACGCTATGAAGAATACGAAGGGCGACGTGGTTTTTATTGAGAAAGGCTCCAAGCTTACCTATGACATCAGCCATCAGATCCGCCTCGTTGACGCGGAGGCCTATCAAATTTGCGGCTTTGACGCATTCTTCGGCTTTGTCAGCGGCATCTGCGCAGCCAACTACGATGTGACCGATATCTTCATCGACGGTACTCTGAAGATCGGTGGCAGCGATCTGGAGGCTTTCGGCACATTTGCCAACAAGCTTAAGGCTCTGTCGGACGCCAGCAAGACCACCATTACCCTGTCGGTTTCGGCTGCCAGCGCGGATATCCCCCAGGTGGACGCGGAGATTGTCAATCCGTAACGGGTGCAATATCACGAAAGCATGGTATTTCCGGTATGTCCAGAGCCCGGCTCTGGACATACCGGTTTTTTTATAAAGACCGGGCAGGCATTTGTCGGCGAATGTCCGTGCCTGCTGTTTGAACCGGTCTGCCGCGATGCTCGGGGCCAGGCAAATCGTCAAAGCCGCCCGCACGTCCGTAGGACACCTGGAAAAAGGGCGCGCCGGATGGTATGAGCAAACCACGAAAAAGCGACTCTGCTCGCAGGAAAGAGCAGGATATACGCGGCCGCAATCGTGTGGGAAGAGGACATGGAACAAGGATAGCGGAAAGCCCGGGCTTTTGCGCCGCGTTTCTCGCGGTGCGGCCGGCTTTGATTGGGGGCGCCTTCTCCTTAAGCTGGATGCCGCAGGTAGGCGGCGGGACAGGGAACAGGTGCCGTCCCTTTCCGGATGGAACAAACGCCGTATAAAAAAGCAGCCACCCAGATGAATGGGTGACTGCTTTGACTTCTATGGTACAACTGGCGATAGAAATTAATAGTTTTCCGCCTTGATCTCGAAATAAGCCTTCGGATGCTTACAGGTAGGACAGATTTCCGGAGCGGCAACGCCCACATGAATATGGCCGCAGTTGCGACATACCCACATCACCGGCTGATCCTTCTTGAAAACAGTACCGTTCTCAATGGCTGCAATCAGCTTGCGGTAACGCTCTTCATGGGTCTTCTCGATCTTCGCAACCAACTCCATCTGGGTAGCCAGAGCGGTGAAGCCTTCCTCACGGGCGATTTCGGCATAGTTCTTGTACATATCGGTCCATTCAAAGTTCTCGCCGTCGGCAGCGTCCTTGAGGTTGGTAAGGGTATCGGGAATCTCGCCGTTATGCAGGTGCTTAAACCACAGTTCGGCATGTTCTTTCTCGTTGGCGGCGGTTTCCGCGAAGATCGCAGCGATCTGCTCATAACCTTCCTTTTTTGCTTTGGAAGCATAATAGGTGTATTTGTTGCGCGCCTGGGACTCCCCGGCAAATGCGGCCATTAAGTTTGCTTTTGTCTTGCTGTTTTCAAAATCAACCATGATAAAACCTCCTATAAATTGATGTTATTCTTATTATACACTAATTTGGTATAATATCAAGAGAAATTTGAAAAAATTTTTCCCTATTTTTTGTTTTCCCTAAACGCAACTGATTACGCATCCAGAAACGCCGAACGGTGCTCAGAAATGAACACGCCGCAGCATTGGGAGATGGGATTGGTTTTCAGCAAGGTCAAAAACGCGGCGTCCAGCGGCTGAAATTCAGAGGCGTTGACCCCGCCCTCAAAGATGGCGTTTGCCCGGCTTAAAATATCCGTGTAGTCGTGGGCGCCCACCTGCTCGAAAATTTCCGGCGCGCTCTGGGCAAACACGCTGTGTTCGCCGGTAAAAAGTTTAATAAACCCGCCCGACACAATGGAACGGCATACGTCGTGGATAATGTAGATGGTACTTTGCTCGGGAGTAAAAGAGGAGAGCACCTCATTGGGATCGGCAGCGTCTTTGAGTTTTCCGTCTAAGTTGGCCGTTACCGCCCGATAAAGCTGGCGCTGGGGAATGGTGTCAAAAAGCGGCCCGGTCAGATGCCGGTATCGCTCGCCTAAGCGGATGAACGCTTTGACCTTTTCTTCCAGCAATTTACGGTCCTTTCGCATCAGAAAATAGGCGGTAATCGTACTGGCGGCCAGCACCGCCGCGCCTACCGCCAGCTCCAGTCCGTACCGCTTTTCTAGTTTCTTTTCCATGAGTCTCACTCCTTATTTCTGTATTTTCTCGGCGGCGTTGTCCGCTTTCATCAGTTCCCGGTAGATGTCACCCTTTTTTAGGCCGCTAATTTTTGCCGCTTCCTTAGCCGCCTGGGCGGCTGCCTGCCCTTCGTCCATCTGCTCCCTTGCCAGCGCCACCGCATCCTTAAGGGAAAGCGTTTGCGGCTCCAGCTTGGGCGCCCCTTCGATGACCAGAACCTGCTCGCCCCGTGGCGTTTCTTTTGCAAAGCGCCGGGCGGCTTCTCCAAGAGTGGTGCGGATGACTTCTTCGTGCAGCTTGGTCATCTCCCGGCAGATGGCAATCCGCCGGTCTCCCAGGGCTTCGTACAAGTCCTTGAGCGTAGAAGGAAGCTTGTGGGGCGCTTCGTAGAACACCAGCGTGCGCCGCTCCGTCTTGATTTCCTCCAGGTGCTCGCTGCGGCTGACCTTTGCCGTGCTTAAAAACCCTTCGAAGCAGAACCGGCCCGTAGGAAGCCCCGAGAGAGCCAGCGCCGTCACCACCGCGCTGGGCCCCGGTACCGCCGCCACCTCGATTTGCTGTTCGGCGCACAGGGCCACCAGGTCCTCTCCCGGGTCGGAGATGGCGGGCATCCCCGCGTCAGTGACCAGGCAGACGGTTTCCCCCGCCAGAAGCCGCGCGCAGATGAGCTCGCCTTTTTCCCGGCGGTTGTGCTCGTAATAGCTGACAAGGGGCTTTTTGATGGCAAAGTGGTTTAAGAGCTTGAGGGTGACGCGGGTGTCCTCCGCCGCGACCAGGTCGCACTCCTCCAGCGCCTGCCGGGCGCGGGGAGAGAAATCCGCTAGATTGCCGATGGGGGTTCCCACCAAGACCAGTCTGCCGGGCATGCGGTTGCCTCCTTCTTGATTCCAGTATAGCATTCTTTCTTTGTTGGCCCTTGTAAAAAGAGGGCGAATCCGGACTAAGCCAGAGTCAGAGGTCAAACCCCGCATAAATTTTGCGGGCTTCTTCCGTAGCCGTCCCATCTGTCTTCCGCAGCGTCAGAGAGGGGAGTAACTTCAGCCCGTTCTGCCTGCCTTTGATTCCTTCCAGCAGCAAAAGCCAGGGAGCCGCCCCGGCCTGCTGCTCTACCAGGCGCAGCCGTTTGGGTTCGATTCCCGCCTCCCGCATGGCCTGTACGCAGTCAGTAAGCCGTTCGGGCAGATGGCACAGGCAAAAACGCCCGCCTGTTTTTAGCAGGCGGCCAGCGCTTTTGGCCGCGTCATAAATCGTGCAGCAGAGCTCGAACCGGGCGATGTTTTTCCCCTCGTCCTCACAGAGCTTTCCTGAATCGGGACGCCGGTAGGGGGGATTGCAGGTCACCAGGCTGTACATTCCGGCAGGCAGAGAAAGATCCTTTAAGTCCTCACAGATTGGGCGCACCCGTCCTTCCCAGCTGTTTTCCAACAGGCTGCGGCCGAGAAGAGCACAGGCATCGGCCTGGATGTCCACCGCGTCTATAGGAGTACCGACCGCTTGATCCCGCAGCCAGAGCAAGGGAAGGATCCCGCAGCCGGTACCCAGGTCACAAACCTGGTCGGAAATCTTTGGCGCGGCGAAATGAGCCAGCAGCAGCGCGTCGGTGCCGAAGGTGTGCCGGCGGGACACAAAGATCACATGCCCGCCGCCCAGGGGCAGGCGCTTGCTCTGCTGCATAAAGACTCTCCTTTTGCTATGGATACGGAAAAAGGCGGAACGCCAAAGCAGGGAAACCCGGCAGAAAAAATATTCTACCTGCCGTCCCTCAAAAGCGTTCCGCCTTTTGTCTGGCGTAAAACCTTGTTTATTTGGGTTGCGGGGCGCCGACCGGACATACGCCATTGCAAGCACCGCAATCGATGCAGAGACTATCGTCGATGACATATTTGCCGTCACCAGCAGAAATCGCGGAAACGGGGCACTCCGCCTCGCAAGCGCCGCAGCTGATGCATTCGTCGTTGATAAAATAGGCCATTATGTACACCTCCTTTTTTGTTACGTGTCTATTTTAACACGCCTAGGAAAAAAAGCAAGGGCAATGATCGAAAAAGGCGGAAAAAAACACGAAATTGGGGCCGTAAATTTTTGGGGTTTCCTTACGCTTTTTTCTCGCCCATCAAAAGGACCATGACCGCCTTCTGGGCATGCAGCCGGTTTTCCGCTTCCTCAAAGATTTCCGAAGCATGGGCCTCAAACACGTCCGCCGCGATTTCCTCGCCCCGGTGGGCAGGCAGGCAATGAAGAACCATGGCGTCGCCGTTGGCTGCCGCCATCAGCTCCTTGTTCACCTGGTAGCCCTGGAAGGCTTCCCTGCGCTTGGCAGCCTCCGATTCCTGGCCCATGGAGGCCCACACATCGGTAATCACCACGTCCGCTCCCTTGGCCGCTTCCATCGGATCGTTGCAGAAGGAATAGGCTTTGTTGCCTTTTACAAACGGGTCCTCGTTCACCAGCGGCTCATACCCGGCCGGGCAGGCCGCCGATACCTGCATCCCCACCTTCAGGCCGCCTACGATCAGGGAGTTTGCCATGTTGTTGCCGTCGCCGATGTAGCACATCTTGAGCCCGTCGAACCGGCCCTTCATCTCCCGGATAGTCAGAAGGTCCGCCAGCACCTGGCAGGGATGGGAGATGTCCGTCAGGCCGTTGATGATCGGGATGGAGCCGTGCTTCGCCAGCGCCTCCACCTCCGCTTGTTCAAAGGTACGGATCATGATGCCATCCAAGTACCGGGAAAGGACCCGGGCGGTATCCTCCACCGGCTCGCCCCGGCCGATCTGCAGATCGTTGGCACTCAGGAACAGAGCGTAGCCCCCCAGCTGGTACATGCCCACCTCAAAGGAAACCCGGGTGCGGGTGGACGCCTTCTGAAAGATCATGCCCAGTGTCTTACCGGCCAGGAGCTTATGCTCAATGCCGTGCTTGAGCTCGTACTTGAGTTGGTCCGCCAGGTTGAGAATCTGGGTGATTTCGTCGGTGGAGAGGTCCAGCATGCGAAGAAGATGGTTCATATTACGAGTCCTCCCTTGTCAAAATGGTTTTTAAAACCGCAAGCCCGCGGTCGATTTCATCTTTGGTAATGGTCAGCGGCGGCAAAAAGCGCAAAAGCGCCTTTGCGGTTAAGACCAAGAGCCCTTCTTTGGCGCATTTTACCGCGATTTCACCCGCGGCGAGCCCTTCGTCGAGCACGGCGCCCAGCATCAGCCCCATACCCCGCACCTCTTTGATGTGAGGAAGGGCCAGAAGCTGTTCTCTGAGATAAGCGCCCTTTTCCTTGACCTCGGTTCGGAAAGCGGGCTTGGAAACCCGGTCGAGCACGTACAGAGCAGCCGCGCAGGAAACCGGGTTGCCGCCGAAGGTGGAGCCGTGCATGCCGGCGCTCATGGTGTCCTTAAGGCCGTCGGAGCAAAGGCACGCGCCGATGGGCAGCCCGCCGGCCAGGCCCTTGGCAAGGGTCACCACGTCGGGTTTCACGCCGAACTGCTCGCTTGCCAGCAGCGTCCCCGTGCGGCCGATTCCCGTCTGCACCTCGTCGATCAACAGCAGCACGTCCCGTTTCCTGCATTCCTCGGCTGCAAAGCGGACATAATCGGCGTCAAGCGGGCAAACCCCGCCTTCCCCCTGAATGCATTCGAGCATCACCGCACACACGCCAGGACCCAGCTTTTCGAGCAACGCGTCCTTGTCGTTGGCTGGGATGTAATCAAACCCTTCCGTGAACGGGGAGAAGTACTGATGAAAACCATCCTGTCCGGTGGCGGCCAGGGTGGTCACCGTGCGGCCGTGGAAGGAGTTTTGCAGCGTCAGAATGGTGCTGCGCCCCTCGCCGTACTTGTCAAAGCTGTACTTGCGTGCCACCTTGATGGCGCATTCGTTGGCTTCCGCGCCGGAGTTGCACAAAAACACCCGGCTCATACCCGTCAGAGTGACCAGCGCTTCAGCCAGCTCAATCTGGATGGGGCTATAGTAGAGATTGGAGATGTGCTGGAGCTTGCCCGCCTGCTGGCAGACCGCCTTGACCCAGCCCTCGTCGCAGTAGCCTAAGGAGTTGACGCCGATACCGGCGCCAAAGTCGATGTAGGAGATTCCCTCCACATCGGTAGCCGTAGCGCCGCTCCCGCTTTCCAGCACCACGGGGAAGCGTTTGTAGGTAGGCATCAGGTACTGGGACTCCCGCTCCATTGCTTCAGATATGGTCATGCGCATCGCGTCCTTTCTTTTGGCAAAAGGCTGGGAATCCACCCAGCCTCTTTGGTTACAGGAACATGGTTCCGATGCCCTCGTCGGACAAAACTTCGATCAGGATGGAATGGGGAACCCGGCCGTCAATGATGTGGGCCCGGTTGACCCCACGGCGCACCGCATCCACACAGCAGTCGATCTTTGGAATCATGCCGCCGGAAATGATATTGTCCCGTTTGAGGGAGTTGACCTCGCTGACCTGTACCACCGGGATGAGGGTGCTTTCGTCGTAAACGTCCCGCATCAGGCCGGGAATGTCGGTCATCAAAATGAGCTTTTCTGCTTTTAGCTCCGCCGCGATGCGGGAGGCGGCGATGTCGGCGTTGATGTTATAGGATTCGCCGTGTTCTCCCGCCGCCACCGTGGCCACCACCGGGATGTATTTCTTATCCAGCGCGTCCTGGATGACCGACACGTCCACCTTCGTAATCTCGCCAACTAACCCCAGGTCCATGCCCTGCTTTTTCTCAGCGGTGATCATCGCTCCGTCCAAACCGCACAGGCCAATGGCCCTGCCGCCGTGGCCGGCGATGCGCTGGGCCAGGTCTTTGTTTACCTTGCCCGCCAGCACCATCTGCACCACTTCCATGGTTTCCTCGTCGGTGTACCGCAGGCCGCCCACAAACTTGCTTTCCTTGCCCATCTTTTTGAGGGTATCGGAAATCTCCGGGCCGCCTCCGTGGACCAGCACTACATGGATGCCAACCAAGGTGAGCAGAACAATGTCGCTCATCACCGCGTCCTTGAGTTCTTCGGAAATCATGGCATTGCCGCCGTACTTGACCACGATGGTCTTTCCGTAATATTTCTGGATATAGGGTAGGGCCGTAACCAGCACCTTCGCCTTATCGTAGTTGGAGATAAAATTGGGTTGCTGCTGCAAATGGTATCACCTGTTTCGTCAGAATAATGGATAAACCGGTCGAAGGCTTAGGTGCGGTAGTCGCCGTTGATCTTCACATACTCGTAGGTCAGGTCGCAGCCGTAGGCGGTCGCCTCTGCTTCGCCGTCCTTGAGGGTCACGTCGATGAGAATTTCGTCCTCCAAAAGGATCTGCTTGGCCTTTTCCTCGTCAAAGTCCATACCCGCCCCGTTTTCGCAGACCTGGATGCGCCCGGCCCTGCTCTCAAAGGCAACGCCCACACCGGTCACGTCGATAGGAGTGCCTGCGTATCCGAGGGCACAGAGAACCCGGCCCCAGTTGGCGTCCGCGCCGAACATGGCGGCCTTTACGAGACTCGAGCAGATGACGGATTTCGCCGCCGTTTTCGCCGCCGGAAGAGATTTCGCCCCCGTTACCCGGCATTCCAGCAGCTTTGTAGCCCCTTCGCCGTCCTTTGCCACCTGCTTGCACAGCGCCGTGCACAAAGCTTTGAGGGCACAGAGGAAGATCTGATACCCGTCGCCGAAATCGGTGATCTTCGGGTTTTTCGCAAGACCGGAGGCCATGATGGACACCATGTCGTTGGTGGAGGTGTCCCCGTCGATGGAAACCATGTTGAAGCTCTGGCCCACCGCCTCGTGAAGAGCCTTGTCCAGAAGCTCAGGGTGAATGTCCGTGTCGGTGGTCAAAAAGCAGAGCATGGTGGCCATGTTGGGATGAATCATCCCAGAGCCCTTGGCCATGCCGCCGATGCGGCAGGTGGCCGAACCGATGGAAAATTCCACCGCCAGCTCCTTGCGCACGGTATCGGTGGTCATAATGGCCTCGGCCGCGTCCGCCCCGCCTTCCTTGGAGAGGCTTGCGGCCAGGACAGGGATCCCTTCGGCAATGGGGTCGATGGGCAAGGTTTGGCCGATGACGCCGGTGGAAGCGACGATTACGTCCCTCGTGTCGATCTTCAAGGCCTTCGCCGTCAGCTCGCACATGCGGTTGGCCTTCTGCACCCCGTCCTCGTTGCAGGTGTTGGCATTACCGGAGTTGCAGATGACCGCCTGCGCCCGGCCCTGGCGAATGTTTCTCTGGGTAACCAGGATGGGTGCGCCCTTGACCAAATTCTGCGTATAGACCGCGCAGGCCCCGCAGGGCTTCTCGCAGTAGATCATGGCCAGGTCTTTTTTCTCTTTGTTCTTGCGTACCCCGCAGTGAGTTCCCGCCGCGGTAAACCCGGCCGGTGTGGTGACGCCGCCGGGGATCAAGGTATAAGCCATTGGTGATTCCTCCTTGTTTGCCTCTCCGGGTACCGGAGAGAACCTTGCGATCCCGTTTTTCGCCCCAAAAGGCGACAAAACAATGGGGTTAAAACGCGGGCGGGACGAGCTTGAGCCCGGTTTCTTCCGGCAGGCCGAACACGATATTCATGTTCTGGATGGCCTGCCCCGCTGCTCCCTTTACCATGTTGTCCAAAGCCGACACTGCAACCAGCGTGCCGGTGCGTGTGTCCACATGCAGGGAAATGTCGCACAGGTTCGTGTATTTGACCGCCTTGATGTCCGCAACCTTGCCGTCGGGCAGCAGACGGATAAAGGTTTCGTCTTTGTAAAAGTCCTCGTATGCCTGACGGATCTGCTCCTTGGTTACGCCCGGCATAATCCTTGCGTAGCAGGTGGAGATAATCCCCCGGTCCACCGGCAGCAGATGGGGGACAAAGGTGATGCGCACCGGTTTCCCCGCTAGGTGGGAGAGGGTCTGCTCGATTTCCGGCGTGTGCCGGTGGCAGGCTACCTTATAGGGGTGAAACGCCCCGTCGAGCTCGGTAAAATGAGTGGTCTGGGAAAGGCCGCGTCCCGCGCCGGTCGCGCCCGACTTGGAGTCCACAATGATCCCTTGGGGTTCCACCAGACCACCCTTCACCGCCGGCGCCAGAGCCAGAGGCGCGCCGGTGGTGTAACAGCCCGGGTTCGCAATCAGCTTTTTTCCCTTGATCTGCTCCCGGAAAAGCTCCGGCATGGCATAAACCGCCTGCGCGTGCAGGCTTTTGTCCAAATAGGTCCCGCCGTACCATTCCTTGTAGTCCTCTTCGTTTTCCAGGCGGAAGTCCGCCCCCAGGTCGATAAACACCTTGTTTTTCTCTATGCACTGGGCCGCCAACTCTTGGGAAAGGCCGTGGGGAAGAGCGGCGAAGATCACGTCGCTCTTTTCCACCACCTCTTCCTGGTTGCCGCAGATAAGGTCGAGAAACCCGCGGTAGGCGGGATATACATCCGAAAGGGCCTGCCCTTCGAAGCTCACCGAGCTGACCGCCGCAATTTCCACTTCCGGATGGGCATACAAAAGCCGACAAAGCTCCGCCCCCGCATAACCGGTGGCGCCTACAATTCCCGCTCGAATCATAACGCGGTTCCCTCCTTGAGCCTTTCTAGCATCGCCTGTGCCTGCGCCTTCACGTTCTCCGGCGCCGGGCCGCCCAGCACCTTGCGCTGGGACACGCAGGTGTCCAAGCTGATGAAGTCATATACGTCCGAATCAAATCGGTCGCACACCGCCCTGTATTCCTCAAGGGGCAGCGCCTCCAACGTGGTTCCCAGTTCAATGCATCTGGCAACCAGAGAACCGGTGGCCTTATAGGCGTCCCGGAAGGGGAGGCCCTTGCTCACCAGATAATCGGCGCAGTCGGTGGCGTTGATAAAGCCGCCGGCCGCCGCCTTGCGCATGTTCTGGGGAAGGACCTTCATCGTAGCGAGCATGGGGGCGAAGGTAGTCAGGCAAAGATGGGCCGTGTCCACCGCGTCGAAAACCGCCTCCTTGTCCTCCTGCATGTCCTTATTATAGGCAAGAGGAAGGCCTTTCATCGCGGTCAAAAGCCCCATCAGGTCACCGTACACCCGGCCCGCCTTTCCACGCACCAGCTCCGCCACATCCGGGTTTTTCTTCTGCGGCATGATGGAAGAGCCGGTGGAATAAGCGTCGTCGAGCTCGATAAACTTAAATTCCCACGAGCACCAGAGGATGATTTCCTCGGAAAAGCGGGAGAGGTGCATCATCAAAATGGAGAGGGCGGAGCAAAGCTCCAAAGCGTAATCCCGGTCGGATACGCCGTCAAGACTATTGCGCGCCACCGCCGCCAGCCCCAGAAGGTCGGCCGTGCGTTCCCGATTTAAGGGATAGGTGGTGCCTGCCAGCGCGCCGCAGCCTAAGGGCGAGCAGTCCATGCGCTTTTTGCAGTCCTGTAGCCGGCCCAAATCCCGCAGAAGCATTTCGCCCCAGGCCAGCAGATGATGGCCGAAGGTGATGGGCTGGGCCCGCTGCAAATGGGTGTAGCCGGGCATCACCGTGTCCGCATATGCGTCCGCCTGCTTGGCTACCACTTCGCACAGCGCCTTTGTTTCCCCATAAAGCAGATCCACCTGCTTTTTCAGATACAAGCGCAGGTCCAGCGCCACCTGGTCGTTGCGGCTTCGCCCGGTATGCAGGCGCTTGCCCGCGTCGCCGATGCGAGCGGTCAGCTCCCCTTCCACGAAGGTGTGAATGTCCTCCGCTTGCGGGTCGATGGCCAAGGTTCCCGCCTCGATGTCGGCAAGAATCTGCTTGAGCCCGGCGATGATCTGCATCGCGTCCCCGTCTGAAAGGATTCCCTGCTCGCCCAGCATGGTGGCGTGGGCGATGGAACCCTCGATGTCCTCCCGGTACATCCGGCTGTCAAAGGAAATCGAGGAATTAAAATCGTTTACCTTGCTGTCCACTTCCTTGGAAAATCTTCCGGCCCACAGCTTCAAGGCCATCCCTCCATTGATGCAGACAAGGCGAGAGCTTTCACTCCCGCCCAAACGCCTGCTTAAAATGATGTGTCCAATTCCTAGGGCATGCGCCCGGCCGCGTTTAGCAGTCCCGGGCAGCTTTTACGCAAACCTTATTTCTTGCCTTTGCCGTCCTTGATGGCCTTGACCGTGATGGGCAGGCCGAACAGGTTGATGAAGCCTTGAGAATCCATCTGGTTATACACTTCGTCCTCACCAAAGGTGGCAATCTCCTCGTCGTAGAGGGAGTAGGGAGAAGTCATGCCGGCGTTGATGATGTTGCCCTTGTAAAGCTTGAGCTTGACATCGCCGGTGACGGTTTCCTGGGTGCTGTCCACAAAGGCGGACAGGGCTTCCCTGAGCGGGGTGTACCACTTGCCGAAATACACCAGGTCGGCAAACTGGCCTGCCACCTGCTGCTGCTTATAATGCTGGGTATCCCGGTCGAGGGTGAGGGTTTCCAGCGCGTCGTGGGCGTAGTAGAGGATGGCGCCGCCGGGCGTCTCGTACACGCCGCGGGACTTCATCCCCACCAGCCGGTTTTCCACCATGTCCAGAAGGCCGATGCCGTTCTCGCCGCCCAGCTGATTGAGCTTCTTGACAATGTCCACCGCGCTAAGCTTCTCGCCGTCGACGGCAACCGGCACGCCCTTCTCAAAGGAGATGGTCACATAGGTGGGCTTGTCGGGCGCCTGCTCGGGAGAAACGCCCATTTCCAGAATCTCGTCGTATTTGGGCTCGTTGGCCGGGTCTTCCAGGTCAAGGCCCTCGTGGGACAGATGCCACAGGTTCTTGTCCTTGGAATAGTTGGTCTCTCTGGTGATGTTCAGCGGGACGTTGTGCGCCTCCGCGTAGTCGATCTCCTCATCCCGGGACTTGAGCTCCCAGGTGCGCCAGGGGGCGATGATCTGCATGTGGGGAGCAAAGTGCTTGATGGTCAGCTCAAAGCGGACCTGGTCGTTGCCCTTGCCGGTGCAGCCATGGCAGATGGCATCCGCACCTTCCGCCAGCGCGATTTCCACAATCCGCTTGGCGATGACCGGACGGGCAAACGCCGTGCCCAGCAGGTACATGTTCTCATACTTGGCGCCTGCCTTCAGGGTCGGCCAAATGCAGTCTTCCACGAACTCTTTGGTCAGGTCCTCAATGTAGAGCTTGGAGGCGCCGGTTTTCTTCGCCTTTTCTTCCAGGCCTGACAGCTCCTTGCCCTGACCCACGTCCGCCGCTACCGCGATGACCTCGCAGTTGTCGTAGTTTTCCTTGAGCCATGGAATGATGATGGAGGTGTCCAGTCCGCCGGAATACGCCAATACTACTTTCTTAATCTTACCCATAATAAGTCCCTCTCTTTCGTTGTGAATAATCATACACTCATCCTGAATAAAATGCAAGATAAAACCGTATAAATATTCATTTTACTGCAAATTCAGCACTCTGCACAAAATGTCCGCCCGCGGTCGAAAAAGGTCTGCCGATAGCTTCGGCGGTTCTCTCGTGGTACCGCTGCGAAAAACCACATATATTATACCGAACCCTTGTGTGCTTTTCAACCGCAATCCCCTTTGAAACCCACGCAAAATATGCTACAATAATAGCAATTCTTTTGCCGGCAATTCGTAGAATTTTTCGTCTGTTCGGCTGAAACAATTGACATAATGGAGGGAACACCATGGCATACAAAGAAATCAGCCCCAAAGAAATCGAAAGCAACGTTTTTTCCGACATCGGCGACAAATGGATGCTCGTGACCGCAGGGGATGAAACCGGGTACAATACCATGACCGCCAGCTGGGGCGGAATGGGCATCATGTGGAACAAATGCGTCGTGACCATCGGCATCCGGCCCCAGCGGTATACCCTGGGCTTTGTGGAGCAAAACGACCTCTTCACCCTTTCCTTCTTTTCAGAAGAATGGAGAGACGCGCTCAAGTTCTGCGGCAGCAAGTCAGGCCGGGATTATGATAAGGCCAAGGAAACCGGGCTGACTCCTTTTTTCCTGGACGGGACCGCGGCTTTTTCCCAGGCTGAACGCATTCTTGTATGCAAAAAGCTCTATACGAGCGACTTAGACCCTGCCGGATTTCTTGACAAGACCTTGGATGAAACCTATTACCCCAGCAAGGATTACCACAAGCTGTTCGTGGCGGAGATCGTCAAGGTTTTGGAGAAGGAGTAAGCCCGGCTTTTGTGGTTATTCTTGTTACAAACCGGGCTTTTCATGAAAAAGAAGGCCCAAAGAGACGCGCAAGCAGCACCCATCCCAATCGAAGGAAGCGGCGGGGAGAGGGTGCGTTTGAAGACGCCGGTCCTTGCAGGGAAAAGAGAAGAGTGCCCTTTTTCGGTACGGTCTCCTGATGACGGCGAAAAAAGAACGCAATACCCCGCCGGCTCCGGCCGCTCAAAGGCGGACGCTGCCGGCGGGGGTTTTCAAAAGAAAGGTTGTGTATCCCATTGGCTCTGGACGGAGCGCTGCTATATTTATTAAAACAGGAACTGTTCGACGCAATTCCGGACGCGCGAGTGGAACGGGTTTACCAGCCCTCTAAGGAGGAGCTGGTGCTTGCCGTGCGCTCTCGGGCAGGGTCGAGACGGCTTCTATTGTCCTGCCGGGCCTCCTCGCCCCGGATTCATTTTACCACCCACGCCCCCGAAAATCCCGCGAAGCCCCCCATGCTCTGTATGCTGCTTCGCAAGCACCTGACCGGGGCGAAGCTTACTGCCATCCGCCAGCCGGGGCTGGAACGAGTCCTTTTTCTCGACTTTGACACCACCAATGAGCTGGGCGACCATGTGGCCCTGACTCTGGCGGTGGAGATTATGGGCCGGCACAGCAACCTCATCCTCATCGGGGAGGATGGGCGCATCATCGACGCGGTCAAGCGGGTGGACGCGGACATGTCTTCGGTGCGCATGGTGCTGCCGGGGATGCGGTATGTGTTGCCCCCGCAGGCCCCTGGGCGGATGGATCTGACGAAGGACGAGCCTTCGGATATGGTTGCCGCCCTTGCCGGGCGAAAGGACGAAGCGCTGGAAAAGGCGCTTCTGAGCCTGCTTTTGGGCGTGTCGCCCATCGTCTGCCGGGAGATCGCCCATTATACCGGCCGGGGCGCCGCCCTGCGCAGCGCCGCTCTTAATGAAACCGAACAAGGACGCTTGCAGTTTTATCTGAGCCAGATCAAGGACATTTTAGAGACACAAAAAGGCCGTCCTGTGATGGTCACCGACGTGGCCCAGGGAAAACCCATTGATTTTTCCTTCCTCACCATCACCCAGTACGGGACCGCCGCCGCCCTGACCCCGTTTGAGAGCTACAGCGAGCTGCTCGACGGGTTCTATGCCGAGCGGGACCGGGTGGACCGCATCCGCCACCGGGCCCAGGATCTGCTCAAAACCCTGACAAACGCCTCCGAGCGGATTTCCCGAAAGATCAACGCCCAGAAAGCGGAGCTTTTGCAGTGTGCCGACCGGGAACGCCTGCGCCGGTACGGCGACCTGCTCAACGCGAACTTATATCATCTGGAAAAGGGGATGCCGGTGGCCCAGGTGGACAACTTCTTCGAGGAAGGGAACCCTCCCATCCGCATTCCGCTGGACCCGGCGAAAACCCCGGTACAAAACGCCCAGAAGTATTATAAGGATTACCGCAAGGCCCAAACGGCGGAAAAAATCTTAAACGAGCAGATTGCAAAGGGAATGCAGGAGCTCGATTACATCGATACGGTGTTCGATGCCCTGTCCCGGGCGGATACGGAACGGGAGCTGTCTGAAATCCGCGCGGAACTGGCGGGCCAGGGGTACGGGCGGCTCGCAAAAGGAGGGCGGCAGCAGAAGGCTCCCGCGCCCTTAAAGCCCCTTGCTTTTACCTCCTCCGATGGCTTTCCCATCCTGGTCGGGCGCAACAACCAGCAAAACGACCGCCTGACCCTCAAGCAGGCGAAAGGGTCGGACCTGTGGTTTCACACCAAGAACATCCCCGGCTCTCATGTGATCGTCTGTACCGGGGGCAGGGAAGTCCCTGCACGGACCATTGAGGAAGCGGCGTCTCTCGCCGCCTTCCACAGTCGGGCCAAGGATTCCGCTCAGGTACCGGTGGACTATACGCCGGTCAAGTTTGTCAAGAAGCCCCAGGGCGCCAAACCCGGTATGGTGATTTACACCACCAACCAGACCGCCTATGTGACCCCGGAGGAGGCGCTGGTGGAGCGGCTGCGGGATAAGGGCTGAACCCCCGCGGCAGTATCCCGTACGGTTTGGTACTGCTGCCAGGACATTTTTGGATTTTCCATGTGGTAAGTATAAACGCAATAAAACAGCCGCTGGCTCACCGGCGGCTGTTTTTTGTTGTTTAAACTTGTATGTCTTCTTCGCCTGCAGGAACATCTTCTTCGATGCTGTCCGGTTCGGGCCCGTTCTTTTTGTTCGCCTTAACGGCAAAGAAAGCACCTACCACAATGGTAAAGTAGAAGGTAATCACCCGCCACAAAATCAACGCAAGACCCAGCTGGCCCTCCTTAATGAAGAACTGCTGGAAGAAGAAATAGAAAAAGCCCTCCGCACCAACGCCCGCGCCCGGAATCGGGATGAAGGAGGATATCATCATCACAAAGGATTGGGCGGCGATGATAGTCAAAAAATCGATTTCGCTCAGGCCGAAGGCCTTGTAGATCATGTAAGGGACCGCCATATAGACGATCAATTGTACAATAGACAACAGAAAAGAAACGATCATGGTAGGCAGGTCCTTAACCATTTCCTTAAAACAAGCGCTGAACTTTTCCAGTTCCCCGTCCATGTACGCAATTTTCTCGTCCGGGTCCTTAAAAATCCGGATTTTAGCAAGAAACCGGATGATTCCCCGGCTGATTTTGCGTGTGGTGTTTTTGAAGAGAGCAAAGCCGATCAGGCAGAGCATCACGATCAGATTGATGAGAAAGCCTACCAGCACAATGAGGGCAAAATTGCTGACCTTCTGCTGGAAGTATCCCAGCCGTAGACCCAAGAGCACCGCCGAAACGATAACCAGCGCCACCTGATAAATGATGAACTTGGAAAGTAGGCTGTTGATGGCCACACCCAGCTGTACGCCCTGCTTTTTCAGGTAATAGGCCTGAAAGGGCTGTCCGCCGGAGGAGAAGGGGGTAATCGAGTTAAAATATTGGCCGCCCATGGAAACACGCACCGAATTGAGAAACTTCTGCTTTTTGTACATGGGCTTGATCATAATATGCAAAATCACGGATTCCAGCAGCCAGTAAAGAAGCATACAGCCGATCGCAGCCGCGATCCACCAAAAATTCAGGGAGTTGAAGTTATGCACCAGATTTTCGACGCCCGAGGAAAAAAAGACAAACCCGACAATAATCAGGCTGCAGGTCAATAAGACAAAAATATTCAGCTTGTTCGACTTCAACGTGCCACCCCGCCCTTATCACAGGAAAGTTTTTTGCTGCGTACCTTTTTGGTCAGGCCGCTGTAGAATTGATCCCACATTTTCGCCACGTTTTGCGTCGAATAATAGTCACGTCCCGCCGCGGACTTGGCTCTCGCCTCTTCGTAATAGGCGCTGTCCCTACATAGCCGGTTGATTTCCCGGTCAAACCCGTCCACATCCTCGCACAACAGGCAATAGTCGGACACGATACCCTGATATTCCTCCAGATTGCGCACCACGATGGGAAGCTTGCAGTTGAGCGCTTCCAGGATGGTCATGGGGAAGAGCTCCGCGAAGGAAGGAAGCAGCAGCAGGTCGGAGGCATTATAATAGTCGTTCATTTCCGAGCGCTCCACCATCCCCACAAACCTTACGTTTTCCGGGGGATGCTCCATCAGCTCTTTGATTTCATTATAGCCGTCGCTGATCTTGCCGAAGGAGAACCCGCCCAGCCATAAAAACAGCTTGTCGGGATTTTTTTTCGCCACCTCAACAAAGTCCAGCACGCCCTTGCGGATTTGCAGCTGGCCTACGCCGATGACCACGCGCTTGTCTTGCGGGATGCCCAGCTTCTCCCGCAGCGCTTTCTTTTCCTCCTTGGACATCTCAAAAAAATGCTCCGAGGAAACGCAGTTGGGAATATAGGTAATTTTATCCCGTTCGATGCCCGCATCCACCAGTTCTTTGATAAAATGAGGGTTAACGGTTACCAGGTAATCCATGGAATGATAGAATTTGATGATATACTTATAAAATGGAATTTTTGCAATCTTCCAAAGGTGAAGGCTTTCATCCAAGGTCTTGGGCATAAAATGGACAAAGCCCACCGTGATGCTTTTTTTGCGCACCAGAGGAATGGAAAGGTAAAACTCCGGATTGATGGTGTGGTAATGGAAAATATCCGCATGAGCCAGGGAATTTTTGCGCACGATATACTTATCCGGATAGTAATTCTCCAACAGCATCATCAATTCGTCGTACACGGATAAGACGCCATGCCCTTTGGTCATATCGGCTTCCGACATCATGGTTATTGTCTTCATAAAAGCAGAAACAGTCCTTTCAGCAAACAACGCGCATCCCATAATCGGTTTGTTTTGCTACAAAACAGGGGCAATTTATCCATATGGATGCAAATAATATACTATACTCTATCACAAAACCGCCCTGATTGCAACCGAATTTCGGAAGGGAAGGAGCATCTTAGGCGGATTCCTGTCCAAAACCATTCGTTCCTTTCCTTATGACGGTGCAGGCATCAAAATCCCTGCAGCCTTAGTATTCCCGGGATTGCCGCGATCATGATACCGTGCGGACCTGCCCAGAAGAAAACCCCGATCCTTTTTGAGGACCGGGGTGATTTTTTTATTTTTCTGCAATTTTCTGTAAAAAAAGTTTGGTGCGTTCGTTTTCCGGATGGTCGATCACATTGCGTGGATCGCCCTGCTCCACAATGAGGCCCTTGTCCATGAAAATGACCCGATCGGCTACGTTGCGGGCAAAGGACATTTCATGGGTCACCACCACCATGGTCATATGCTCCTGGGCAAGCTCCCGCATGACCTTGAGGATTTCCCCGGTCAGCTCCGGGTCGAGGGCCGAGGTGGGCTCGTCGAAAAAGAGGATTTCCGGGTCGAGCGCCATGGCTCGTGCAATCGCTACCCGCTGTTGCTGCCCGCCGGACAACTCGAAGGGATATGCGCCCGCCTTGTCGGACAGGCCCATCTTCGCCAGCAGCTCCACCGCCTTTTTCTTTGCCGCTCCCTTGTCTACCCCAACCACATGGACGGGCGCTTCTGTCAGATTATCCATCACCGACAGGTGGGGAAACAGGTTAAAGCTCTGAAAAACCAGGCCGAACCGCTGCCGGATGCGTTTCATAGTCGTCTTGTCCGCGTACCGTGCGCTGCCGTCCACTGTAGTCTCCACCAGCGTGTCCTGGGAATAGCGGATGCAGCCGGCGTCCAGCCGTTCGAGAATGGTACAGCAGCGAAGAAGGGTGGATTTTCCGGATCCGGAGGGCCCGATGATGGCCACCACTTCTCCTTTGTCCACGGAAAAGGATATGTCCTTGAGCACTTCGTTTTCACCGAAGGACTTGCGGGCGTTTAATACCTCTAATACTGCCATTGTCTGACGCCCCCTTTACCGATAATAGCCGAGCTTGCGCTCTGCAAAGTTGAAGACCCGCGTGATAACGAAGCTGCCGAACAGATAGAAAACACCGGCGAGCACAATCGGCATCAAGGAGGTGCGGGCGTTTGCCGCGGCGTTCGCCACCCGAAACAGCTCCATCACCGCCACCGTCTGTGCCAAAGCCGTGTCCTTAATTAAAGTGATGACCTCGTTGGACATAGGCGGCAGAATCCGCTTGCACACCTGTGGAAGCACAATGCGGAAAAAGGTCTGCTTTTTGGAAAAGCCCAGCACCTGCGCCGCCTCGTGCTGCCCCACCGGGATGGACTCCAAGCCGCCCCGGTAGATTTCCGCGAAATAACACGCGTAATTGATGGAGAAGGCAATGATGGTCGCCGGGAAGCGGTATCCGGAAAGAGGAATCCCGAACAGAAAATAGGGGCCGAAATACACAAAAATAATTTGCAGCATCAACGGCGTGCCCCGCACGATGAGCAGCAAGATTTCAATGGGCTTGCGAATCCAGGCGCACTTGGACATCCGTCCCAGCGCCAGCGGCATGCCCAGGGGCAGCGCGAACACCAGCGTAAGCAGGAAAATCAGCACCGTGGTGCCGAAGCCTTCGGCCAGCTGGCCGAACAAGCTCCCGAAATCCTGCAGCCATGCGAGAAAACCGTCCATCTGCATTTAACCTCCAAAGGAGCCCGCGCCGTCTGCCCGCGCGGGCTCCCAAATTGTTCGATATTTTAAGGATTATTCTTATTTGACGGTGGTTACGTCCTTGCCGAACCACTTGGTGGACAGCTCCGCCAAAGAACCGTCTTCCTTCATCTCGTGCAGCGCCTTTTCCACCTTTTCGCACAGGGCGGTGTCCGCTTTGCGGAAGCCGATTCCATATTCTTCGTCGGCCAGAGAAATGTCGAGCACTTTAATCTTGGCATCTGTTTTCACGTGGTAGTTGGCCACCACTTCGTCCAGCAGTACCGCGTCACAGCCGCCCGCTTCCAGATCGAGAAGGGCCTGGTTGTTGTCGTCGAAGAGAAGCACCTGACCCAGAGAAGCCTTGAAATCCGGCTTGCTGTCCAGCGCCTCGGCGGCGGAGGATTCCGACTGCAGCGCCAACTTTTTGCCTTTGAGATCGTCCAAAGACGCAATGTCCGAATCGGCCTTGACGGCGATGATCTGGCGGTTCTTCATGTAAGGCTCGGAGATGGTGCAGGCATCCAGGCGCTCCTGGGTGATGGTGTAGCCGTTCCACAGGCAGTCCACATTGCCCGCGTCCAGCTCGTCCTGCTTGCGTTTCCAGTCAATGGCCTGGATTTCCACGTCGAGGTTGAGCCGCTTGCCCACTTCCTTGGCAAGCTCGATGTCAAATCCGGTCAGGTTGCCCTTGTCGTCCACGAAGCCCATGGGCGGAAACGCGTTGTCCACGCCAACCACCAGCTTGCCCTCGGCCTTGCTGCAGGACGCAAAGGACAGGCACATGGTCAGTACCATAACGAAAGCCAGGACCAGTGTCAGTTTCTTTTTCATGCAAAAATACCCTCCTAAACAAAATTGCCGCGGTTTCAAACGCATGCCGCTACCGATGGCGTTTCCCGCCGCGTTTTCCCGCAAACATCCGGGTTTATGGGATTAATTCCACTGGTATTCTACTATATTAGCACAGCAAAGTAAAGCAGTTTTTTTGCAGAAAACCGTAAAGAACGGCCGAAACTGGTATGTTTTTCGAAGAAGATGTGGTATAATGCTCGAAGTTTTGTCAGGAAAGGGGAGAGGCGCATTGCAAAGAGGACAGATATGGCTCAAAAAAGGCGAGGGCCGGGCTTTAAAGGCCGGCGGCCTTTGGGTGTATGACAATGAGATCGCCCAAATCAAGGGAGAGCCAAAAGACGGGGATATTGTGGACGTGATGGATTTCGGCGGCTATTTTCAAGGCGCCGGCTTTCTCAACACCCGGTCGAAGATCACCGTGCGGCTGCTTACCAGAAAAAACGCGCAGGAAATCGACGAAGACTTCCTGCGCAGCCGGATTGATGCCTGTGTAAATCTGCGAAAAGCGGTGACGGGGCTCCAGACCTGCCGCCTGGTGTTCGGCGAGGCGGACTTTCTGCCGGGCCTGACGGTGGACAAGTATGGAAGTGTTCTGGTGGTCCAGTCCCTGGCGCTGGGCATCGACCGGCTCAAAGGCATCCTTCTTCGCCTGTTGTGCGATCGGCTGGAAGCGGAAGGCTTCCCGGTCACCGGCGTATACGAACGGTCCGACGCCAAGGTGCGCCGCAAGGAAGGAATGGAGCTGTTCTCCGGCTTTTTGGGTGCGCCTTTCGATACGAAGATTCAGATTGAAGAAAACGGCCTCAAGTTTGAGGTGGACGTGGCCGAAGGGCAGAAAACCGGCTATTTTCTCGACCAACGTTTTAACCGCCTGGCCCTGCGCAAGCTGTGCAAAGGGGCCAAAGTGCTCGACTGCTTTACCCACACCGGGTCCTTCGCGCTAAACGCCGCGGAAGGCGGCGCCAGGCGGGTGACGGGGGTGGACGCGTCCGAGACTGCAGTGGAACAGGCCCGGAAAAACGCCGCTTTAAACGGCTTTGAGGACCGGGTGGAGTTTTGGTGCGCCGACGTGTTCGACCTGCTTCCGAAGCTCGAGGAGAGGGGAGAGCGGTACGACGTGGTGGTACTCGATCCGCCTGCCTTTACCAAGTCCCGCAGCTCGGTGAAGGCGGCGGCGCGAGGCTACCGGGAGATCAACCGCCGAGCCATGGCCTTGGTGCGCGACGGGGGATATCTCGCCACCTGCACCTGCTCGCATTTTATGACCCAGGAGCTTTTTGCCCAGGTCATCCGCCAGGCCGCCGGGGACGCCCGCTGCCGGGTGCGCCAGCTGGAATTTCGCACCCAGTCTCCCGACCATCCCATTCTCTGGGCGGACGAGCAGTCCTATTACCTGAAATTCTACCTGCTGCAAATCGTCCGGGACGCCTAACAGGAAAAGCGGATCAATACCCGCCCACTCCGGTGAGGACCTCGTCGTTGTCCACCCATTCCTGGACGTAGACGGCGGTGAATTCCTGCTCGGTGTTGCGGATGACCACCCGTTTGATACCGGCGTTGATGATGAGCCGGCGGCACATGGAGCAGGGGCTGGTACCGGGGACGATTTCATTGGTTTTCGCGTCCCGGCAGACCATGTACAGGGTGCTGCCGATCATGTCGTTTCGGGCGGCGGAAATGATGGCGTTTGCCTCCGCATGGACCGAGCGGCACAGCTCGTACCTTTCCCCTTTGGGAATCCCCAGCTTTTCGCGCATGCACACCCCGATGTCGCAGCAGTTTTTCCGGCCCCGGGGCGCGCCGTTGTAGCCGGTGGCGATGATCTGGTCGTTTTTGACGATGATGGCGCCGAAGTTGCGGCGCAGGCAGGTGCCGCGCTCGGCTACGGTCTGGGCGATGTCCAGATAATAGTTCTCCTTGTCCCGTCTGGTCATGGGGGATTCCCTCCTGTTCGGCTTTTTCCAAAAAGCCTCTTTTTCTTCATCATACCGGATTTTTTCCGAATACGCAATCGTTACTTTGATCCAATACGAAAGCGAGGAACACGCATGGACCGCCTTTCCGACATCGGCACCATCAAGACCCTTCTTTCCCGGCACGGGTTTTCCTTCTCCAAGTCCTTGGGGCAGAACTTTCTCATAAACCCCACCGTCTGCCCCCGCATGGCGGGCTTGTGCGGAGCGGACAAGGAGACTGGCGTTCTGGAAATCGGCCCCGGCATCGGAGTGCTGACCACAGAGCTTTGCAAGCAGGCGAAAAAGGTGGTGGCTGTCGAACTGGACCGCAGATTGCTGCCGGTCTTAGCGGAAACGCTGGAGGAATTCGACAACGTTAAGGTGATAAACGGCGACGTATTAAAGTTGGACCTGGCCGCTCTCCTGCGGGAGGAGTTCCCAGATATGCAGGTGGCCGTCTGCGCGAACCTGCCCTATTACATCACTTCGCCTATTCTTATGGCCCTGCTGGAAAGCCGCCTGCCGGTTTCCTCCATCACCGTCATGGTGCAGAAGGAAGCGGCCGAGCGCATCTGTGCCGCACCCGGCACCCGTGCCTCGGGCGCCATTTCGCTGGCGGTGCAGTATTACGCGAGCCCCAAGGTCCTCTTTGAAGTCAGCCGGGGTTCCTTTTTGCCCGCGCCCCATGTGGACTCGGCGGTGATTTCTTTGACGGTACGGAAAACGCCGCCGGTGCAGGTGCAAGACGAGCGCAGGCTCTTCGCCGTCATCAAGGCCGCCTTCGGGCAGCGGCGCAAAACCATCTTGAATGCGGTCAGCGCCGGGCTTTCCATGCCAAAGGAAACCTTGCTTGCCGCCATTGAGTCCGCCGGGCTTTCTCCGACCGCCCGGGCCGAACAGCTGACGCTCGAGCAGTTCGCCGCCCTGGTAAGCGCCCTGCCGGACGGCCCGGCAAAAAATACTGCCATAGAATAGGCGGGAATACGAAAGCAAAAACCGGTGAGGAAAAATCCTCACCGGTTTTGTGTTCTAAGCCAATCGGACTGATTGTACCGAATGCATCGAAGGCGGCCGCTGAAATGGGAAATGGGATGTTGCCCTGTGGTTTCCTACCGCAGCGCAAAAACGGCGCTTTCAAACAGGGGGGACATCTTGCATAAGCAAAAAGGATGCCCTGCGGGGTCAAACATCACTCTCCAACCGTCCGAAAACTGCTGATCCGCCATAGCCGCGCCGCACTGGATCGCATGCTGCACCGCTTTTTCCAAATCATATACTGCGAAATCCATGTGCGCCATTTGCTGCTGCGCGCCAGGCTCGGCCGGCCACACCGGCGGCTTGTATTCCGGGTTCCTTTGAAACGTGATGCCGGGATATGCGCCCTGGGCCGCTCCCGGAGCGCCGACACATGCGTATTCTTCATCATAAAAGGGAATTTCCCATTGGAGCAGCGCCGCATAGAATTTCGCCAATTCATGCGGGTCTTTGCAATCGAGCGTCAATGCGTATAATTTTATGCCGTGTTCCTTACTCATATCAGAAACACCTCCTATGCGGAAAAGCATAACAAACCAGGAGCCCGATTGCAATAGCCAAACCAAAGTTTGTCATCGGGATTCACCGCTTTTTCATGCCTTCTCGTGCCCCTTTTCCCGCTGAAACGTCAGAAATTCCACATAGTTGCGCACCTGTTCCACTTCCTGCTCGGAAAAATCCCTGGGCAGCGGCAGACAGTTTGGCTCCCGGTTGTAGGAAAGGGGGACGTCGATAAGCCCCAGAAGAAAATCCAGAGAGACGTCGAACAGCTTGGCGATTTTCAGCTTGATTTCGTCATTGGGCATACTCCGATCCCGTTCGTAGGAGGAGACGGTATGAAAGGAGACATGGAGCTTCTGCGCCAGCTCCAGCTGGGACATGCCGTGGTCCTTGCGCAGCTCCTGCAGGCGTTCACCAATCATGATTTCCCCTCCTCTTTTCTTTATTATAAGAAATTGTCGAATTCTTCGTAAAAATTGTAATAAATCTTCGAATTTGGGGTTGACACTCATAAGATTCTGCTGTATTATTATCTAAAATCAGGAAGAAACTTATACATTTGTATGGGTTGCAGCGAATTGTCTGGCTGGTAAAGGGGAGGATGAAAAGGCTATGCGGATGATCAAATATGCGCAGATGGCCTTGTACGTCTTGCTGTGGCTCGTCCTGTTTCTTCCCTTTTTTCAGACGGACTCGTCTGGAGGCGGGGAAGAAATCAGCGGCTTTGCTTTTTTGTGCACAGCTTCTTTCCTAAGGGAAGGCTTCTGGTTTTGTGCCGTTGGTTTTTTGGTGATCCCGGCAGCGGGCGTCCTTGTTTTGGCGTTTTCCAAACGCCTGCGTGTACGGGCGGCTGTTTCCCTTTTTCTTCCGCTTTTCGGGCTTTTTCTTTTTTGGTTGCTGTCCTCTTGGCGGCCGGCTGCGATCGGATTATCTCTCACGGGTGTCGGATACCTGTGTTTGCTGTTCGCAGCCGTGCTGACCCTTGTGTACCATATTACCGATTCCACCCGTCTGGAAAAGCATCGTGGGGAGATTAATCTTTTTCCCACGGGAAGAGACTAATGGTAGCGTTTGCTTACTCCTATGCCGTTCCTTGCGTTTCTTTCCTCTGCTATGGACCTCCTGGCGGGGGAAAGAAGAACGGCAGCTTCGATAGATGAATTCCTTCTCCAACAAAGAGACGAGGGGCAAGGCCATCCGGCCTTGCCCCTCGTCTCTTTGTTTTTTACTCGCCGAGTTTCTTTTTGCGCCTGCATTTCCGATAGACCCATATCCCAAATTTGGAAAGCTCCACCACCACGATGGGGGAAAGAGAAAGACCTACAATCCACTCCCATTCGTGCAGAGGAAGGGCCGTTAGGCCGAACAGGGTTTGCAGCGGCGGGACCAGAAGGGCCGCCAGCATGACTAGCGCGGAAACGGCGAAGGCGCCCAGCATTCGCAGGTTGGAGAACAGGCCGATGCGAAAAAGGGAATGACGGGAACGGGCGTTAAAAGCGTGAAAGAGCTGGCTGAAAGCCAGAACCGCAAATCCCATGGTTTGGCCCATCACCGGGTCGTCCCCGCCGGAGAAGAAATGGGTCCGTCCCAGAAGGTAGGCCGCCACCGTAATGGCGCAGAACATGACGCCCTGCAGCGCGCAGACAATCCCCATGCCTCCGGCGAAAATGCCTTCGTTTTTGGGGCGGGGCTTTCGCTTCATAATGTCGTACTCCGCCGGCTCCACCCCCAATGCCAGGGCAGGGAGACTGTCGGTTACCAGGTTAATCCACAAAAGCTGGATGGGAAGCAACGGGGAGGTGTGCCAGATGAGCATGGAGACAAAGACCGCCATCACCTCTCCCAGGTTGCAGCTGAGCAAGAAATAAACCGACTTGCGGATGTTGTCGAAAATGCCCCGGCCTTCCCTGACCGCGGTGACAATGGTGGCGAAATTATCGTCGGTGAGCACCATGTCCGCCGCTCCCTTGGCCACGTCGGTGCCGGTGACACCCATGGCGCAGCCAATGTCCGCTGCTTTTAAAGCGGGCGCGTCGTTGACTCCATCGCCAGTCATAGCGACGATTTCGCCCTTTTGCTGCCAAGCCTTCACGATGCGGATTTTATCCGCCGGCGTCACCCGGGCAAACACCGCGTATTTGCGGATGTCCCGGCTGAGCAGCTCGTCGCTTAACTGGGACAGCTGAGTGCCGGTAATGGCTTCTTTGCCGCCTTCCATAATTCCCAGCTTTTTTGCAATGGCCGAGGCGGTGGTCACATGGTCGCCGGTGATCATCACCGTGGTGATGCCCGCCGTCTTGCAGGTGGCGATGGCGTCCATCGCTTCCTCTCGGGGCGGGTCGATCATCCCAACAAGCCCCGCGAAACGCAGATCCTGTTCAAGCTCGTCGGGGGTGGGGTTTGCCGGAATTTCGTCCAGCTCCTTGTAGCCGATGGCCAGCACCCGCAGCGCTTCCCCTGCCATCGTTTCGTTGGCCTTGAGCGCGTCCTTGATGACAGCCTGGTTACTGCACCGGTTCATTAAAATGTCCGGCGCGCCCTTGACCACCGCGATATTGCGTCCATCTACAAAGTTGACGGTGGTCATCAGCTTGCGGTCCGAGTCAAATGGAATCTCCGCCATGCGGGGAAAATCGATTTCCAGTTCACCTTTTTTCAGATCCAGTAGGTCTCCTGCAGCGATGAGCGCCGTCTCGGTAGGGTCGCCGATGTAGCGCACCGTCTCGTCCGCCTGCTTTTCGATGCGTCCGTCGTTGCAAAGCACCGCCAGCTTTAAAAGAAAATCCCGGGACGGGTCTTCGGTTTTGGGATCAAAGTCCAAAAGCTTGCCGTTGGCATAGGTTTTGGTCAGCGTCATCCGGTTTTGGGTCAGAGTCCCGGTTTTATCCGAGCAGATGACCGAGGCCGAACCCAGCGTTTCCACCGCCGGCAGCCGTCGGATGATGGCGTTTTTCTTGACCATGCGGGATACGCCCATGGCCAGCACAATGGTGACGATAGCGGGCAGCCCTTCCGGAATAGCGGCCACCGCCAGTGCCACCGCCGTCATGAACATTTCTAAAATCCCCTGCCCGGTGATGATCCCGTAAAGGAAAATGATCACACAGATTCCCAGCGCCAGCAGCCCCAGGGTTTTCCCCAGCTTGGCGAGCTTCTTTTGCAGCGGGGTTACGTCGTCGAGCTGGGTGCCCAGCATGGCGGCGATTTTGCCCATTTCGGTGTTCATCCCCGTATCGGTCACGATGGCTTTTCCCCGGCCGTAGGAAACGGTACAGCCAGCGTATACCATGTTGCGTCGGTCTCCCAAAGGGGCAATCTCTTCAAATTGCGTGGTTTCGTCCTTTTCCGCCGGAATGGATTCGCCCGTCAGCGCCGACTCGTCGCACCGCAGGCTTTGCCCTTCCACAAGACGGGCGTCGGCGGGGATAAAGTCCCCCGCTTCCAGAAAAATCACGTCGCCCGGCACTAACTCCTGGGCGCTGACCACCGAGATTTCTCCCCCCCGTACCACTTTCGCATGAGGAGCAGCCAGATTTTTGAGCGCGTCCAGCGCCGCCTCGGCCTTCGATTCCTGGATCACCCCCAGCATCGCATTGAGCACCACGATGGCCACGATTACAATCGGCTCCAGCCAGTCGTTTTTTCCCTCCATAATGGTCACAATAATGGAGACCGCCGCCGCTATGAGCAAAATGATGACCATGAAATCTTTCATCTGCGCGGCGAAGCGCTGCAAGAAGGTTCTCTTTTTCTGATCGCTCAAGCGGTTTTTTCCATATATCGCAAGGCGCTCGGCCGCTTTCTCGGCGGTCAGCCCTTTCTCCAAGTCGCTTTGCAGCTCGGCCGCAACATCCGCGGCGCAGTGGTTATGCCATATCAAATCGAGCCCTCCCTGCTTTCAAATGAATTTTTTAGAACTATATAATAAATATTGTACCCCCTTTTTGGGAGGGATGCAAGGCGGAATTGTGAAAGATTTCCTGTTGGTTTTGCCGTCTGTTATTCCGCATTTTCACTACAAAATAACGCAAAAATTCGGGACTTGTTCACAATTGTCTCCCACACAGAAGGTATGATAGAAACGAATTTCGCCCGGCTGCATTCTCAAAGGAACTTAGGCTGTCGGATGAATTTCATGGACGGTGTTGCCCTGAGCCGCTTTGAATCCAAAGCAAATACACACGGGCGAAAATTTCCCGTCCTGGATAGACCATTCGCCCTTGCGCGAAGAGAGCGGGGCAGATATAATAAGAGCATTGAGGTGAAGAGAATGCGGAAAGTTTTTTCGTCCATCGGGGAGTATTTCCGGCAAACGGACAAGCTGCTGCTGCTGCTTTGCCTGCTTGCCACCGGATATGGCCTCGTTTTGCTGCTGGTGGCCGGGCAGGCCAACGACATGAAAGACAGCAGCACGGTGCTCGCAACGGTGGGCGGTTTGGATATTACCATGCAGTTCGTCAAGCAGTTCGCGTCGGTGGTGCTGGGCGTCATCGCCGCGCTGATCATATCGGCCGTCGATTATGAGATTCTCGCCGCGTGCTGGTGGATTTTAGCGCCTATTTCGGTCGTTTTGGTGGTGCTGACCTATTTCATCGGGATGGACACCGGCGCCGCGGATGACAAGGCTTGGCTGATGATTCCAGGCATCGGGATGACCTTCCAGCCCTCCGAGCTCTTGAAAATCGCTTTTATTATTACCTTTTCCCTGCATCTGTATAAAACCAGGGACCGGCTCAATTCCCCTCTGAACCTGCTGCTTTTGTGCATCCATGGAGCGGTGCCGGTGGGCATGATTATACTCCAGGGGGACGATGGGACGGCGCTTGTGTTTCTGTTTATCTTTGTGGTAATGATGTTTGCCGCGGGAATCAAGCTGCGGTATTTTGTCATCGGCGGTGTGCTTGCGGCCATTGCCGCGCCGATTTTATGGTTTTACGTGCTCCAGCCCTTCCAGCGGGACCGGTTTACCATCTTTCTTCACCCGGAAAACGCCCGGCTGGACGAAGGGTACCAGCAGTACCAGTCCCGTATGATCATTGGTTCGGGCAAGCTGACCGGCAAGGGCATTGCGGGCAGCGGGCAGATTAACCTGCCCGAGCGGCAGAATGACTTTATCTTTTCGGTTTCCGGGGAAACCTTCGGCTTTATCGGTTCGGTGCTGGTGATTGCGATTCTGGTTGCCATCATCCTGCGGATTTTCTTTGTTTCCCGAAATGCCAAGGATATGCTTGGCTCTTTGATGTGCATGGGTATGTTCGCTACCCTGACGGCCCAGACCCTTATGAACGTGGGTATGAACATCTGTCTGCTGCCGGTGGTAGG
The DNA here is from genome assembly GCF_040096205.1 of Solibaculum intestinale. Taxonomy (NCBI): domain Bacteria; kingdom Bacillati; phylum Bacillota; class Clostridia; order Eubacteriales; family Oscillospiraceae; genus Solibaculum; species Solibaculum intestinale. Next base: position 66,804 of record NZ_JBBMFD010000006.1, read on the forward strand.
CGTGACCCTGCCCTTCTTCAGCGCCGGCGGATCCTCCACCACCACCCTGTACCTGGGGATCGGTCTGGTGCTCAGCGTTTACATTCATTCCAAGCCCAAAACCCACACGGAAGAGCTCAGACGGCGGCGGGCGTAACGAAAAGGAACGGGATCGGCATGGATTATCAATTGAATTTGGGCGCTTGGAACGCGGTGTTCGCCGTGCCGAGCGCCGTTGTGGATCAGCATTTGAAGCTCGCCGGTTCCGCTCAGCTGAAAGTGCTTTTGTGGTTGCTGCGCCACGCGGGGGAGGACACTGGGATGGAAGCTCTGGCCAAGGCGGTGGGCCTTTCCCGGATGGACGCGGCCGACGCCCTGCAATACTGGGTGGAGGTTGGAATCCTCCGGAAAGAGGAAACGGGGGCGCTCGCCCCGCCGAAGGCGGAGGAAAAGCCTGCCGACGCAAAACCGCAGCCTCCTTCTTCAAAAGAGCCGCCCGCAAAAGAGGAAAAGGCGGCCCTCAAACCAGCCCGTGCTTTGACGGTCGCTACCCCCAAGCCCACCAGCGAGGAGGTAAACGAACGGGCCGCCCAGTGCGGCGATATTGCCTTTTTGCTTCAGGAGGCGCAGCTTCGGCTGGGCCGTTTGCTTTCTCCGGCGGAAACCTCCACCTTGGTCTGGCTGCACGATTATAACGGCCTGCCCTGCGGGGTGATTCTGATGGTGATCGAGTTCGCCCTGTCGGAGGACAAGGCCAACATGCGCTACATTGAGAAGGTGGCCGTCAGCTGGGCAAACGAAGAGATCGACTCGGTGGAAAAAGCGGAGCAGAAGCTCAACGAAATCCATACCTCCCGCAAAAACTGGGACAGGCTCTGCAAAGCCGTGGGCATTTCCCCCCGCGTGCCCAGCACCCGGGAGGAAGGGTATGCGGACAAGTGGTTCGGCCTGTGGAAATTTTCCGCCGATATGGTGCGCCTTGCCTATGAGGAATGCGTGGACAACACCGGCAAGCTAAGTCTTGCATATATCAATAAGGTACTCGAACGGTGGGAGAGGGGCGGGGGGGGGGCCCCCCCGGACGCGCTGGCCGCGGCCAAGCCCAGCACCCAGAAAAAGCTGGCCGGGCAGGAACGGGCACCCTCCTTCGATTTGGAGGAGTACGACCGCATGACCAGCGTCATGCCCCAAAATTTTGACAATCACACCAAACGGTGACGAAAGGGAGGCCGAATCCAGATGGGATACAGCCGGGAAATTTATCTGGCCGCCATGCAGACACTGTCCCAGCGGCGAAACGCCATGCGCATGCAGACCGAACGGCGCCGGGCGGAGCTGCAGGCGTCCCTGCCTGAGCTCTTTGACTTGGAGCGCAAAATTGCGTCGGCCGGGTTTGAGGCGGCGCGGGCGGTGTTGGGCTCTCAAAACGTGGAGGCGGACTTGGAGCGGCTAATGCAGGAGAATTTGAGGCTTCAAGAGGAGTATAACGCGCTCCTTTCGTCCCATGGTTATCCCGAAGACTACCTGCTTCTCCAGTACTGCTGTCCGGCCTGTCATGACGAGGGATACTGCGACGGCGGGCTTTGCGAATGCGTCAAGGAGCTGATGCGCCAGGAGGCGTTTCGCCGTCTAAATGAGTTGACCCCCGCGAAAGATTATACCTTTGAAACCTTTTCCCTTTCCTATTACCCAGACGAGCCCCTGCAAAATGGGAACACGTCTCCCAGGCGGCAGATGGAAACCATCCTGCGCTACTGCAAAGCCTACGCCGATTCGTTCGGGGCCCATTCCCGCAGCATCCTGATGCAGGGCTCCACCGGCCTTGGAAAGACTCACCTGTCCCTGGCCATTGCACGGGCCGCCATCGACAAGGGGTTTGGCGTGATCTACGGGTCGGTTCAGAACCTGATGGCCAAGCTCGAGGAGGAACGGTTCGGGCGGGGAAACGAAGGGGAGAGCGCGAAAGCCATGCTCGAGTGCGACCTGCTGATTCTAGACGATTTGGGCACGGAGTTTACCACCCAGTTTGTCACCGCTTCCATGTATAACCTGGTAAACTCCCGGCTGCTTGCGGCCAAACCTAGCATTATCAGCACGAACCTGTCCATGAAGGACTTAAACGACAAATACACCGAGCGATTTACCTCCCGCATCATCGGCGGGTACGACCGGCTGGTCTTTTTGGGACGGGATATCCGCCAGCAAAAGAGGCAGGCGCGGTAAGCAAGAGAAGAGCGGCGCCCTATCGGCGCAGTCCTTCGCCGTCCTTTTCAGCGCAACAAAAAATCCCCGACCGGGACAAAACCGTCCCTTCGGGGATTTTCCGACGAAAAAAAGCTACTGAGCGTTCTTGGCCATCCAAGCGGTGGCTTCCTTTTCGGTAAGAGCCTTGATATCCTCTTCGGGATAGGGCGACTCGGCTCCGCCGATGCCGTGCAGGAAATACAGGCCTTTCTTGGTCTTATAGAGGGATTCCTCGTATCCGGCCGGGTCGCCGAACGTGCCGGAAACGGCGGTTCCCACTTTGTCGGCGGTTTCGGTATTGTAAACCTTTCTGTTGATGATCTTCTTCAAGCTCATGCACTCCTTTGATTTCAGTGTCTTGTATGTGGAACGTCCTGCGCCCTGGGCGCGGCGACGGTTGCGAGAAACTAAACCTTATTGTAATAGAACCCTTTTGGCAAATTGTTAATAAAATATGAATAATATCCAGATAATTACAATTTGCACGGTTTTGCAAAGAAACCGGTGTTTTTTTCGTGCAAATGCAGCCGAATGTGGAATTTCAGACCAGGAGGAAACGATCATGCTCATTGACTTTCACACCCACGCATTCCCGGAGAAGATTGCCGCCAAAGCCATTGGTTCGCTGGAAGCGTCCAGCTCCACTCAGGCGGCCATCGAGGGGACCTATCCGGCGCTGCTCAGCTCCATGGAGCGAAACGGGGTGGACTTCTCCGTGGTGCTGCCCATCGTCACCCGTCCCGCCCAGACGAAATCCATTCTGCATTTTGCCGGGGAACTACAAAAAATCCCGGGGCTTATCCCCTTTGGAAGTGTGCATCCCTTGAGCAAAGACGTGAGGGGGGACATTCGCGCCATTAAGCGGCTGGGGCTTCGGGGGGTCAAGTTCCATCCGGATTTCCAGGATGTGTTTCTCGACGACATTGAGACCATCCGGGCCATGAGCCTGGCGGCGGAGGAAGGGCTGCCCATCGTCATCCATGCCGGGGCGGACATTTCCTATCCTGATGTGCACCATTCTACGCCCAAGCGGCTGTTAAACGTCTTAAGAGAGCTCAAGGGAGCCACCATCGTCTGCGCCCATACCGGCGGCTGGCGGTACTGGGACGACGTGGAGGACCTTTTAATGGGCCAGGACCTGTATATCGACACCAGCTATACCTACGGCTGGTGCCAAAAAGAGCAGATGGCCCGCATCATCCGCAATTGGGACCCGGACAAGGTGCTCTTCGGCACCGACAGCCCCTGGGTAAACCAAGGGGAGGCGGTAAAACAGCTTTATGAGCTTCAGCTGCCGGCGGAGCTCTACGATAAGATTTTCTATAAAAACGCCCTGCGCCTTTTAGGAATGAAGGAATAAAAAAACACCGTAAAGAAGCTGTTTTTCGCGCGCGCTTTTGTTCCTGTGCCGGGTATCCTTGCACCTTCGATATAGCGCCGGCTTTCTGGACTGTCCCTAACGCGCTTCGATAGGCGAAGGCGAAAAAAACCGTTTGGGAAACCAAACACATCGCTTTACTTTTACAATGCAGTGTGATAAATTATAAATAAGAATACGAGCTTTCCGCGGGCGAGCTTGTCCGCGGCGCTGTAAAAGAGGTGCATAACATGAACGCCAAAGTAAAGGATGAAAATGTGGACCTGCTGTTCCAGGCGATTTTGGCCCTCCAGAACATGGAGGAGTGCTACGATTTTTTCGAGGATTTGTGCACGGTGCCGGAGCTCAAGGCCATGTCCCAGCGCCTGGTGGTTGCCAAAATGCTCAGTGAGAACCACGTATACAGCGAAATCGTCGCCGCTACCGGAGCCAGCACCGCTACCATCAGCCGGGTCAAGCGTTCCCTTGCCTATGGCTGCGACGGATACCGGCTGGTTTTTGAAAGGATTCGTGACAAGTGAGCGGCGGATACACCTGCTTTGCCGCCTATTACGACGCCCTGACCGGCAATGTGGACTATCCCGCCCGGGCTGCTTATCTTTTGGACTTGTTCGGCCGGTATTCCCCCCGTCCGCCCCGTCTCCTTCTGGACCTGGCCTGCGGCACGGGAAGCATGGCTTGTGAGTTTGCCCGGCGGGGAATCGACGTCATCGGCGCGGACGATTCGGTGGAAATGCTCACGGTGGCCCGGGAAAAGGCCGTGGAGCAGGGGCTCGAGGTGCTCTTTTTGTGCCAGAGCATGCAGGAGCTGGACCTTTACGGCACGGTGGACAGCGCCGTATGCACGCTCGACAGCCTCAACCACATCACCGATCCTAGGGAGGTAAAGAAGGCGCTGTCGAGGGTGTCCCTGTTTTTGGAGCCGGGAGGCATCTTTCTCTTTGACGTGAATACTCCTTATAAGCACGAAAAGGTATTGGGGGATCACTCCTTTGTTTACGACCTGGGGGATCTCTACTGCGTCTGGCAGTGCGGGTATGACCCGGCCACCCGGACGGTAGACATTGACCTGGACTTTTTCGAAGAGGAAGAGGACGGGCGTTATTTCCGTATGAGCGAGTCCTTTCGCGAGCGGGCTTATACGAGAGAGGAACTGACCGGCTGGCTGCACGAAGCTGGCCTGGAGGTGCTCGACGTGTTCGAGGAAATGACCATGCGGGAAGTGAGGGAGGAGACCCAGCGGGCGGTCTATATCGTGGAAAAATGCCGGTAGGCTTTTTGCCTGCCGTTTTTTCGAGGAAAGGAAGAAACTATGGGAAGACGCATTCGAAGGATAACCAAAGACGGCTCCATTGTCGCCTGCGGGGTGGACGCCACCGACCTGGCGGGGGAAGCCGAGCGCATTCATAAAACCTCAGCGGTGGTGACCGCGGCGTTAGGGCGGCTTTTGACCGCAGCGAGCTTGATGGGCAGCATGCTCAAAGGGGAAAAGGACACCATTACCCTGCGTTTAAACGGCGGCGGCCCCTGCGGGACGCTTCTCGCCGTGGCTGACAGCGTAGGAAACGTCAAAGGATACGCCCAAAACCCCATCGTAGAGCTGCCCCTAAACGCCAAGGGAAAGCTGGACGTAGGCGGCGCCGTGGGGCGGGACGGCCGCCTTGCCGTCATCCGGGACACGGGAATGAGCGAGCCTTATGTGGGCCAGTGCCCCATTGTTTCGGGCGAAATCGCCGAGGACATCACCAGCTACTATGCGGTAAGCGAGCAGGTACCCACCGTCTGCGCCCTGGGGGTACTCGTCAATCCCGATCTGACCGTCAACTGCGCGTGCGGCCTGCTCATCCAGCTGCTGCCCTTTGCCGAGGAAGCGGCGGTGGCTGCGTTGGAAAAGAACATCGAGGCCCTCCCATCCATCACCCAAATGCTTTCGCAGGGCCTGACCATTGACGACATCTGTCAAAAAGCCCTCGACGGGTTTGAAACCGACCTGCTCGACGAAGCGGAGGTATCCTACCGGTGTGACTGCAGCCGCGAGCGGGTGGAACAGGCGCTTTTGACCTTGAAGGAGGAGGACCTGACCGGCCTTGCGGATGACACAGGTAAGGCGGAGGTCTGCTGCCAGTTCTGCGACAAGAAGTATTACTTTACCAAAGACGAGCTGCAGGCGTTGGCGGCCCGCAGCGAAGAATAGACGAAGGGGACGGCTTTTCATGGGAAAACGGTTTGTGCTATTTGACCTGGACGGAACGCTCATTGACTCGCTTGAGGACTTGGCAGACGCGTCCAATTACGCGCTCGGGCAGTTCGGATATCCGAGACAGGAGCGGGTGGAGGATTTCCGCTATTTTGTCGGCGACGGGGTGCCCAAGCTCATGGAGCGGATTCTGCCGCCGGGAGAAGCCACCGAGGAACGCATCCAGGCCCTGCGGGGCGCCTACGTCAAGCGGTATCTGGAACACTGCTGCGACAAAACGAAGCCCTACCCGGGCATTGTGGAGCTGCTCTCCGCCCTCAAGAAAAGAGGCGTAAAGGCGGCGGTGGTATCCAATAAGCCCGACGACCAGACCAGGCGGATTCTGGCCGAACTGTTCGCCCCCGGCACCTTTGCCGCCATCGCCGGCAACCAGCCGGGCTATCGGGTCAAACCCGACCCGGGGCTGACCTGGAAGGTGATGGGCGAGCTTGGGGCCGAACCGGCTGACTGCCTGTTTGTAGGGGATTCAGGAGTGGATATGCGCACGGCCGAAAACAGCGGCGCGACCGGCGTGGGCGTGCTGTGGGGCTTTCGCACCAAAGAGGAACTGCTGGAAAACGGCGCCGGGCATTTGATCGCTTCTCCTATGGAGCTTCTCGCCCTTTTGTGACAAAAGACGGGGCATTTCCCAAAAGAGAAAGAATTTCCTTGACAAAGCAAGGAGCCGAAGATATAATATTGTATCGTGGTATATGAGGTGACCTATGGTTGTTGGATTGAAAACATTGTTTGCAGAGGACGGCGTCCGTCATGTGGACTATACCTTTACGCCGGACGAAGCTCTGCTGGCCGGATGCTCTCCCATCCACGTGACGGGGAAGCTTCAAGGCAAATCCTCTATCGTGTACATGACGCTTACCGCCGCGTTCACCCTATCGCTTCTATGCGACCGGTGTATGACCTCGTATAAAGAAGCGCATTCGGTGCCGGTGGAGCATGTGCTGGTAACCTCTTTGAACAGGGAAGACAACGACGAGCTGATCCTGGTGGAATCCCAAGAGATCGACCTGGACGAGCTGGTGATGTCGGACCTTTTGCTTACTCTGCCCATGAAGCATCTTTGCAGGGAAGACTGTAAGGGCTTGTGCGCGCAGTGCGGCAAAAACCTCAACGAAGGGGACTGCGGCTGCAAGAAAAAGCCGGTGGACCCGCGCCTTGAGGCGTTACGAAAGCTATTGGATTAGTGTTATTATAAGAGGGAGGTGCTGACCATGGCGGTGCCGAAGAGAAAGCATTCGAAAGCAAGACGCGACAAGAGACGCAACAATGTCTGGAAGATCGAGGCCCCTGTTCTCATCAAATGTGAGCAGTGCGGGGCGTTGAAGCGGCCTCACCGAGTTTGCGATAGCTGCGGAACCTATCGGGGGAGACAGATCATCGTAAAAGCGGCCCAGGAAGCCTAAGCCTTTCGAAAAAGAATTAGAGGAGGAGAAATCCTTCTCTATTTTTTTTGGAAAACGGTCTTGGTTGCGAAATGCGTGATTTTGAAAAGAACGGCAACACTAGAAGAGAAACCCTGCGGCAAAGGGCCTTGCGCCTGTTTGCCGCGGGCCGGATGCGCAAACGACGAGGAGGATGCTTCATGGCGGTGCCCATTACGGGAATCGACCCGCAAAGCCCGGCCGAACGGGCGGGCCTGCGCAGGGGGGATGCGCTTTTATCGGTCAATGGACACGCTGTTACCGACGTGTTCGACTATCAGTTTTACACCCTGGAGCGAAAGCTGCGCCTGACGGTGCAGCAGGGGGCGAAGGTGCGCACGGTGCTGGTGCGCAAGGAGGAATACGAGGACGTAGGTCTGCAGTTTGAAACCTACCTGATGGACCAGCAGCGAAGCTGCCGCAACCACTGCATCTTCTGCTTCATCGACCAGCTTCCCAAGGGGATGCGGGAAAGCCTTTATTTCAAGGACGACGATGCCCGCCTTTCCTTCCTGTTCGGCAATTACATCACCCTGACGAACTTGAAAGAGGAAGAGGTCAGGCGCATCATAGACATGCGCATCAGCCCCGTTAACGTGTCGGTGCACACCACCAACCCCGCCCTGCGGGTGAAGATGATGGGCAACCGCTTCGCCGGGGAGGTGCTGCGGTATCTCAACATGCTGGCCGACGGCGGCATTTCTCTCAACTGCCAGCTTGTCCTCTGCCCGGGCTACAACGACGGGGAGGAGCTGGCCCGGTCCCTGCGGGACCTGGCGGCTTTGCGCCCGGCGGTGCAGAGCATCTGCATGGTGCCGGTGGGGCTTACGAAGTTCCGGGAGGGGCTTGCCCCCCTGACCGCCTTTGATGAGAAGACAGCGGGGGCGGTAGTGGACCTGGCGGAAGCCTTCGGCGAGGAATGCTTAAAGAAATTCGGCACCCGGCTTTGCTACCCGGCGGACGAGTTCTATCTCAAAGCGAAGCGTCCCATTCCGCCCGTCTCCTTTTATGAGGAATTCGTTCAGCTGGAAAACGGCGTGGGAATGCTTTCCCTCCTCTGCGCCCAGTTTCGCGAGGCGCTTGCAGCCACCCGGGGCGATCTGACAAAATCGCGCACAATCACCATAGTTACGGGAAAAGCAGCCGCACCTTTTATCACTTCGCTCATTGACGAGGCGAAAAAAAGGTGGCATAATTTAGAGGGTCAGGTCATAGCCATTGAAAACGAATTTTTTGGGCCGCAGATTACGGTTTCCGGCCTGATTACCGGGCAAGATATCATGAGTCAGCTCACCGGCCGCGCGCTTGGGGAGGAAGTGCTCCTTCCGTCGAGTATGCTGCGCCGGGAAGGTGATTTGTTTTTAGACGACGTGTCCCTGTCGCAGCTGCAAGAGGCGCTGGGGGTACCCGTCATCCCCGTCGGTAACGACGGATCCGAATTGTTGCACGCAGTCTTAGGAGGTGCATGGTTTGTCGAAACCGCTGGTAGCGATTGTAGGGCGGCCGAATGTGGGGAAATCCACCCTGTTTAATAAATTGGCCGGTGTGCGTCTTTCCATTGTGGAGGATACGCCCGGCGTCACCCGTGACCGAATTTACGCCGACTGCGAATGGCGCGACCGGCGTTTTGCCCTGGTGGATACCGGCGGCATCGAACCCTATTCCCAGGATATCATTTTGTCCCAGATGCGCCGCCAAGCGGAGCTGGCCATTGAAAAGGCGGACGTTATTGTATTGGTGACCGATTTGAAAAGCGGGGTTGTGGCAACGGACGCGGAGGTCGCGGTGCTGTTGCAGAAAAGCGGCAAGCCGCTGCTTTTGTGCGTCAACAAATGCGATTCCATCGGCGCGCCGCCAGCGGAATTCTATGAGTTTTACAATCTGGGTTTGGGCGATCCCATACCGGTTTCCGCTGCGCACGGCCACGGCACCGGCGACCTTTTGGACGCGGTGTACGACCTGCTCCCTCCCGAAGAAGAGGACGAGGAGGACGAGGACCTGATTAAGGTAGCGGTCATCGGCAAGCCCAACGTGGGCAAGTCCTCCCTGATTAACCGCATCACCGGCGAGGAGCGGGTGATCGTTTCCAACCTTGCCGGCACCACCCGCGACGCGGTGGACACGGAGATTGAAAACCAGTTCGGGCGTTTTCTATTGATTGACACCGCCGGCATCCGGCGCAAGTCCAAGGTGGAGGACGCCATTGAGAAATACAGCATCCTGCGGGCAAAGATGGCCATTGAGCGGGCCCAGGTCTGCGTGATCCTCATCGACGCCACCGAGGGCTTCACCGAGCAGGATTCCAAGGTGGCGGGCCTTGCCCACGAGGCGGGAAAGGCCTGTCTCATCGCGGTCAACAAGTGGGACGCGGTGGAGAAGGACGGGCGTACCATGGACGAAGCCCGCAAGAAGCTGATGCAGGATTTTTCCTTTATGTCCTACGCGCCCATCATCTTTATATCCGCAAAGACCGGCCAGCGGGTTGATCGGCTGATGGAGTTGATTAAGTTTGTCAACAGCCAGAACGCCATGCGCATTTCCACCGGAATGCTCAACGACGTGCTCGGGGACGCCACCGCCCGGGTGCAGCCCCCGTCCGACAAGGGCAAGAGGCTGAAAATCTACTACATCACTCAGGCATCCACTCGTCCGCCCACCTTTGTCTGTTTTGTAAACCGGGCGGAGCTCTTTCATTTTTCCTACCAGCGCTACATCGAGAACCGGATTCGGGAAGTGTTCGGCCTGGAAGGAACGCCGGTGCGCTTTATCATCCGGGAACGGGGCGACGGCAAGGCGTAACGGCACGCACAAAATCGCAGCGGCGCGGGGAAACGTGCGCCGTAAAGGGGAGGCAAAAGCGGCATGGCCGGCTTTTTTGGTGAGATTGGGGATTTTATCGCGCAAAACGCGCTGGCCTTCGTCCTTACGGCGGCGGCCGCGTATCTGCTTGGAAGCATCAGTTCGGCGGTCATCTTTTCCAGGCTGTTTACCGGTAAAGACGTGCGCACCCAGGGGAGCGGCAACGCGGGGATGACCAACGTGCTGCGTTCCTCTGGAAAGCTGCCGGGTATTTTGACGGCGGTAGGGGACGTAGCCAAGGTGGCGATTGCCATTGTAATCGGCCGGTTGCTGTTTGAGTACCTGGGCGCTGCGGACGTTTCCATGGACACCCGGATGCTCTATGCCACCTATCTGGCGGGCTTTTGCTGCACGATGGGGCACTTGTTCCCCTGTTACTTCGGCTTTAAGGGCGGCAAAGGGGTTCTCACCACCGCCGGGATGATCCTGTTTGTGGACTGGCGCATTTTTCTCATTGTGGTGGCGGTTTTTGTGGTGGTGCTGGTGCTGTCGAGGATGGTGTCTCTTGCGTCGGTTTCGGCCGCAGTGGCTTACCCTCTGGCAACCTTTAGCATGACCTATTTTCTCGATTATTTTTCCGCGCCCACCCATGCGAACTTTACCATGGTGGTCATTACCACAACGATCGCTTTGGTCATGGGCGTGATTGTCATTGCCAAACACCGCACCAACCTTGTGCGGATTTTCCGCGGCGAGGAGAAGCAGATCGGTGCGAAAAAGAAAGAAGGAGAAGGCTGATGGCGAAGATTCGTGTCATGGGCGCCGGCGGCTGGGGAACGGCCCTTGCCATGATGGCCGACCGCAGCGGCCACCAGGTGAGCATGTGGTCGGTGTTCGAGGAAGAGGTGGAGCGTCTATCTAAGGTACGGGAGCATAAAAAGCTGCTGCCTGGGGTGAAAATCCCGGATTCCATCGAGATCACCGGGGACTTGGCTTCCACTGCGCAGGCGGATTTGGTGATTCTGGCGGTGCCCTCCTTTGCCGTGCGGGATACGGCGCGGCTTTTAAAGGGCGTGCTGGCTGAGGGGACTGTGGTGGTTAACGTGGCGAAGGGCTTTGAAGAAGAGCATCTGCTGCGGCTGTCCCAGGTCATCGAGGAAGAACTGCCCGAGGCACGGGTAGCGGTTTTATCTGGTCCATCCCACGCGGAGGAGGTATCCAGAGGGGTTCCCACCACAGTGGTGGCCGCCTCCAGGTCGAAGGAAGCCGCTTGCTTTGTGCAGGATACCCTGATGAATTCTGCGCTTCGCGTTTACGTCAATCCCGACCTGACCGGTGTAGAGTTGGGCGGGGCGCTGAAAAACATCATCGCGCTGGCCGCCGGTGTCTGCGACGGGCTTGGGTTGGGGGACAATACCAAGGCCGCTCTGATGACCCGGGGTTTGACTGAAATCGCCCGCCTGGGCGTGAAGATGGGGGCCAAGCAGGAGACCTTTGCGGGCCTGACCGGCATCGGCGACCTGGTGGTCACCTGCACAAGTATGCATTCGCGAAACCGCCGGGCAGGCATTCTGATCGGCAAAGGGATAGAACCCAAGGAGGCGGTCAGGCAGGTGGGAATGGTGGAAGGATACTTGGCCACCCATTCGGCCTATAAGCTTTCTCAAAAATACGGCGTGGAAATGCCCATTACCGCCGAGTGCTATCAGGTGCTTTTCCACGATAAGGACCCCAAGCTCGCCATCACCGACTTGATGGAACGTCCCAAACGAAGCGAAGCGGAAACCACCTGGCTGGATTTTCACCGCCAGGATTAGATAAAATCCACAAAGTATAAATTATGTGAGAGGTGCATTGTAAATGAATTTTGAGTTACTTCATCCGGCCGACCAGCTCGTCATTATGATGGAGCGCATTTATCAGTACGGTATGACGACCACCTCCGGCGGGAACCTTTCCATTCGCACGCCGGAAGGGGATATTTGGATCACTCCTGGCAGCATCGACAAGGGCAACCTGCGCCGGGAGGACATGGTGCATGTCCTGCCTGACGGGCAGATCATCGGCCGACACAAGCCTTCCGTGGAGCTTCCCTTCCATCAGCAGATCTACAAGCTGCGCCCCGACCTGTCCGCGGTGCTGCACGCCCATCCGCCGGCCCTGGTGGCGTTCTCCAACGTTTCCCGCATCCCGGACACCCACATCATCCCCAACGTGGACCTGGTCTGCGGCCGGGTGGGCTTCGCCCCCTATGCCATTCCGGGTAGCAAGGAGCTGGGCGACAAGATCGCCAGCGTCTTTGAAGAGGGTTACAATGTAGTTATGCTGGAAAACCACGGCGTGGTAGTCGGCTCTGAGAACATCTTCAAGGCCTTCATGGCGTTCGAGACCCTGGAGTCCTGCGCCCGCCTGGAGATCAACGCCAATCGCATCGGCACGGTGCATTCCCTGACCGACAAGCACCTGCGCATGTCCCATCTTAAGGAAAACACCTGCCGTGAGCTCGACGAGTTCATTCCCAATCGCCACTATGCGGACGAAAACAATTCCCGCCGGGAAATGGTGGAATTCATTCACCGTTCTTACGACCAGAGACTGTTCAACAGCACCGAGGGCACCTTCTCCGTGCGCCTGAATGACAATTCCTTCCTCATCACCCCTTATATGAAGGACCGCAAGTACCTGCAGGTGGAGGACATTGTCCGTATCGACGGTGAACAGCGGGAGGCCGGCAAGACCCCCAGCCGCTCGGTCATGCTGCATAAGAACATTTACGACAAGCATCCGGAGATCAACTCCGTGATCATCGCCCACGCGCCCCACATTATGGCTTTTGCAGTCACCGACCGGGAGTTTGACAGCCGCACCATTCCGGAGAGCTACATCCAGTTGCGCACGGTAAGCAAGGTCCCCTATGGATCTTCCTTCATGCAGCCGGAAATGGTCGCCGAGATGCTCACTCCCTCTAACCCGGTGGTCCTGGTGGAGAACGATTGCATCATCGTCACGGGCGCCAGCCTCTTAAACGCCTTCGACCGTTTGGAGGTAGCCGAGTATTCCGCTAAGTCCATCATTGATTCCGAGGTTTTGGGCAAGGTTAACATCATCAGCGACGAAGAGGTTGAGGAAATCGAGACGGTCTTCAACCTGAAATAAGCTGTTCGGATGTTGGGAAATCGGTCTGTCGTTTGGCAGACGTGATCGTGATAGCAGCAGCCGGAAGGGAAAATTCCCTTCCGGCTGCTGCTTTTTAAAGAATGAGACCATGCCGCCGCTTTGTCACGAAAAAGGAAGGCGCTATGAATGCCGAAAAAAGCAGCGGCGAAAATATGGGGGCGGCCTTTTTCCTGGAATAAACGAAAAAGAGCGAACCGTTTTAAAAACGGTTCGCTCTCAGCTGTCTGCTTTGTTATATCGCACGGGTTACCTTGCCGGAACGCAAGCAACGGGTGCAGGCATAAATTCTCTTGGGACTGCCTTCGACGATTGCTTTCACGCGTTTGATATTGGGCTTCCACGTCCGATTGGAACGGCGATGGGAGTGGGAAACCTTAATTCCGAAAGATACATCCTTACCGCAGATGTCGCACTTTGCCATGTGTCTGCACCTCCTTTAGAACCTCGAGTAAGTCAACATTGCTATGATAGCAGAAAATGTTACGAAAAGCAAGCGTTTTTTTGCCAATGGACAGAGAGAAATGCATATTTTTTCTTGTCCGCCGTTCCTTTTTATGGCCCAAAGCGCATAGGGGCGGTGCCCCTGCCCATGATAACAGGAGAAAATGCGGAAACCTGTTTGACAAAATTCATGGTTTCGTTATTGACTTGCAGGGAAGAGTATTGTAGGCTTAGAGGGAAAATTTCTCAAATTAAGCGACGGAATTTCCTGGGGAAAGCAGGGCGCCGTTTGATTTTTCGGTCAGGTGAGGAGAGCATGAAACCGTTGAGACGAAAAGAAATTTGGCCGAATGCGGCTACCTATACGTTGTCTTTCCTGCTGCCCGCGGCAGTGTTGCTTGCCGCCTACGCGGTGTTCGGCGTTTTTCCCTTTGGGGAAAAGTCGGTTCTGGTCACCGACATGAGCCAGCAATATGTAGATTTCCATTCCTGGCTCTACGATGCGGTCAAGGGTGGGGACAGCCTGTTCTTCAGCTGGAATACCGGCATGGGTATGAACCTGACGGGGATTTTCAGCTTTTACCTGGCAAGTCCCTTTTCCCTGTTGGTGCTGCTGTTTGAGCGCACTCAGGTGCAGGATGCGCTCTTTTTCATCACCCTGCTCAAGGCAGCCTGCGCGGGGCTTACCTTCAGCATATTTGCCAAACGGATCCTCGGCTTAAGGAACGCCAAAAATGTGACCTTCTCGGTGATGTACGCCGCTATGAGTTATGTGGTGGTCTATGCGCTCAACATCATGTGGCTCGACGGGGTGATTCTGCTTCCGCTGGTCGCCCTTTCCCTGCACAGTCTGATGGAGAAGAAACGGATGGCTCCTTTCACTATCTGCATGACCCTGTGCTTTTTGACCCAGTTTTACATCGGATTTATGATCGCCATTTTTTCCACTATCTATCTGGTCAGTGAACTGCTGCGCAAAAAGGGGCTGACCCTGCGGGAATTCTGGAATCGGTTCTGGCGGTTTGCCCTGAGTGGGATTCTGGCCGCCGGGATGGCGGCCGTGCTGCTTGTCCCTACCTATCTTTCCCTTCAATACGTTTATTACTATATTGAAACCGGCAGCGTGGGTCCTATGGTCCTCAATCCCCTGGACGTGCTGGGAAAACTGTTTTTCGGCAGTTATGACACCATTACCTACGGTCTGCCCAATCTCTTCTGCGGTATGCTGACCCTGCTTCTGCTTCCCCTCTATTTCTTAAATCGTAACATCGAAAAGCGGGACAAATGGGTATCCGCCGGCGTTCTAGCCGTGTTTTTCATCAGCATGATGGTCTGGCCTATCAACCTGTTCTGGCACGGCGGGGACGAGCCCACTTGGTTTCCCTACCGGTATACCTTCGCGGTCTGCTTTTATATGCTGCTGCTGGCCGTCAAGGCGGTTCGCAACCTGGACGGCGTTACCTGGCGGCACGTGGCCGTCAGCTTTGCCGCCCCCTCCGCCTTCGCGGCCCTCATGCTGCTTGTGACCAGCTCCGACTGGCTTTACGACACCATGGACGGGCTGGGGCTCAAAGTGCTGCTGCCCAATACCCGCACCGATGTGACTGTCAAAGTGGTGGCGGTTTCAGCGGTGCTGCTGGCTCTCTATGGAGGGGCGGTTTTGCTTATGAAATACCGGCCCCGTATGAGAAAGATGGTATGCGTGGGGCTGTGCCTGCTTGTGAGCGTGGAGATGTTTGCAAACGCAAGCGAGCTCATCCGGTCCATTGACCGGGAGCTTCCTTACGACAACCACAGCAAATACGAAAACCATCTTCGTATTACCGGAGAAGCGGTGCAGGCAGTCAAGGAGATGGACGACGGCTGGTACCGCCTGGAAAACCACGACATGCGAAACGCCAACGACGCGTTGTCTCTGGATTACAACGGCATCGCTCATTACAGCTCCTTTACCAATCAGAAAACCTCCCGCTTTGTCAATCACCTGGGAATGGTGTCCAACGTCCAGAACCGGTTTTGGCGGTATTACGGGGCTTCCACGGTAACCGATTCTCTTTTCGGCGTCAAGTACGTGCTGGGAAGCGACGAACGCCGGGCGGGTTTTACTCAGCTAAAATCCCTGGAAAGCGGAAAACACGTCTATCAAAACGAAAACGCCCTGTCTTTGGGATACATGGTAGATTCCTCTTTGCAGGACTTTACCTATGATCCGGAGGAATACGACCCCTGCAAGCTGCAAAACGAGCTGCTTTGCGCTATGACCGGTGAAAATAAGCCCGTTTACACGCGCATCCCTCTGCAGGAAGCCATCCCTTCCGACAACCTGAAGATTACCGGACAGGGAGAGTGGGACTATATTGAGTCCCAAAACGGCTATGCCGGTACCATGCGCTACCGCTTTGTCAATCCCAAATCCCAGAACCTGTGCTTTTCTATCAAGAGCGCCGGCCTTTCCGATACCTCCACGGTCTATGTAAATGGCATACCCCTCAACGGAACGGGATATGACTTTATCGGCCTGATGGACTTGGGGTATTTTGAAGCCGGAGAAGAAGTGGTCGTCAGCTTTTCCATCAATCGTTCTCCTGTTATGCTCCAGGCGCCCCTATTGTACGGCTTCGATGCCGACCGGTTCTCCGCCATGTGCGGGATGCTCAAGGGGCACCAGATGTTTGCCATCGAGGAAGGCAATTCTTCTATCAAGGGCAGGGTGGACGCAGGCGAGGGCGGCCTTCTCTTTACTTCCATTCCCGCCGACCCTGGCTTCTCGGTCACTGTGGACGGAGAACCTGCGCAGCTTGTACGGATTGCGGATGCGTTTTTGGCGGTAAATCTCACCGCCGGGGAACATGAAATAGAATTTACCTTTGTGCCGCAGGGCCTCCCACTCGGCGGGATCGTTTCCGTTGTTTCTCTGGCGGCGGGAGCCGTGATTCTTTGGTGCAACGATACCGGGCGCTTTGCGCCCGGCCGGAAACGGAGAAAACGGACCGCGAAAGGTGGTTGACGCTATTGGTATAGAAGCGGCACGTTTGCGTGTAAATATTATTGACTTTTTCGCGTAAAATCTCTTGTATTTCGTATTTGGGTGTGGTATAATCGTGCCATAGCGCAGAAGGCCGGGAATAAACCGGCTGCGTGAATGCATATGCATGAGAATCATCGTTCCTGGAAGGAGGGAGAGGCTGGATGGATGTTTTCGCAATTGTCTGGCTGGTCGCCATTCTTGTTCTGGCCCTGGTAGAGGCGGGGACCACCCAGTTGGTCGCCATTTGGTTTGTGGTGGGCAGCGTGGGCGCGTTTGTTGCAAACCTGTTTAACACCCCGCTTTGGGTGCAGTTGATTGTGTTTGTTGCCGTATCCATTCTGTCGCTGGCTCTGACCCGGCCGTTTTTGAAAAAGTACCTGGCCGTCAAAAAGGTCAGCACCAACGCCGACCGATACGTGGGGGAGACCGCCGTGGTTACCGATGCCATTGACAATTCCCTTGCCAAAGGACAGGTGAAGGTGCTTGGCAGCATTTGGACTGCCCGGTCCGCCGACGGCTCGGCCATCGCCGAGGGAGCCAGGGTCAGGGTGGAGGCCATTGACGGGGTCAAGCTGATTGTGGTGCCGGTGGAGGACGAAGGACCGCAGAAATAAGAGGAAGATTTCTCTGGACCCGTCTGACCTGGGTCAGCTGTGGGTGCATCCCCTAAGGAGGAAGCGAACATGGGGTGGAGCATAGCGCTTGGTATCATTTGTATTCTTATCGGTCTGTTCCTGTTTTTAAAGCCTCAGTGGTTTTGGGCGGTCACGGAGCGGTGGAAATCCTACCGGGCGGAGGAACCGTCCGACTGGTACCGGATGAGCACCAAAGCGGGCGGTGTTCTCTTTATGGCTATGGGTATTGTGTTTGCTCTTCTGCCGCTGGTATTGCGGTAGAAAGGGCGGCTGTTTTCTCTTTGTCGCAATCAGGCCGTTTTCAAAGGACGGTCTGTAAAAAGAACGTGCAATTTAGGAGGGTATTATGGATTTCGTCATTTATGTTGTCATTGCTCTTGTGGTTCTGGCGCTCATCATTCTGATTGCAAACATCAAAATTGTACCCCAGGCCAATGCCTATGTGGTGGAGCGTCTGGGCGCGTACAAATCCACATGGGGTACGGGCATTCATTGGAAGGTTCCGTTTGTGGAGCGCATTGCCAAGAAGGTTTCCCTCAAGGAGCAGGTGGTGGATTTTCCGCCCCAGCCGGTCATCACCAAGGATAACGTCACCATGCAGATCGACACGGTTATTTATTACCAGATTACCGACGCAAAGCTGTATGCTTACGGCGTGGAGCGGCCTCTTTCCGCCATTGAGAACCTGTCCGCCACCACCCTGCGTAACATCATCGGTGAAATGGAACTCGACCACACACTGACTTCCCGCGACGTGATCAACTCCAAGATCCGCGTCATCCTTGACGAGGCTACCGACGCCTGGGGCATCAAGGTCAACCGTGTAGAGCTCAAAAACATCCTCCCGCCCCGGGAGATTCAGGACGCCATGGAGAAGCAGATGAAAGCCGAGCGGGAACGCCGCGAAGCGATTCTCCGGGCGGAAGGCGAGAAGCGCAGCGAGATTCTTGTGGCTGAGGGCCACAAGGAAGCGGCCATTCTGCGGGCCGACGCAGTGAAGGAAACCAAAATCCGCGAGGCGGAGGGCGAGGCTCAGGCAATCATGAAGGTGCAGGAAGCTCTGGCCGACTCCATCAAGCTGTTAAACCAAGCGTCCCCGTCCGAGCAGGTCATCGCCATCAAGAGCCTGGAGGCTTTCGGCAAGGCGGCCGACGGTAAGGCCACTAAGATCATCATTCCGTCCCAGATCCAGGGCCTGGCGGGCCTGGTGACCTCCATTGGAGAACTGGCCAAGAATGATGTGCAACTGAAACAATAATGCACAAAAGAAGAAACTATTTTCGGCCCTTATGCTGATAACTACACAAAATTTACGATTCGTTGGCGGATTCCTTGAATTTGGTCGAAAAATCGTATAAAATAGCAGGTAGAAAACAGTGTGGGGTGGCGAAACCGTGCTCAAAAACGTTTGTTTTGTATGTGGCAGGAGACATCCCACGGGTCGTGTGTCCATTTTTGCCGCCTCGGACAGACCATAGCGTTGGAAAGAAGATAAGGCTGCGTCGATTTTATGCGTCGCAGCCTTCCTGTTTGTTTTTGAGGCGGACAGGCTTTGGAGAAAAGGAGAGAAGGACGATGCAGCAAACGAAAAAGGTAGCCGTCATCATGGGAAGTGACAGCGATTTGCCGGTGGTGTCCGCCGCCGTCAAGCAGCTCAAGGAATTCGGCATCCCGGTGGAGGCCCATGTCATGTCCGCCCACCGCACCCCGGCCCAGGCGATGGCCTTCGCGTCGAACGCGAAAGACAACGGTTTCGGCGTGATTATTGCCGCGGCGGGGAAGGCCGCCCATTTGGCGGGCGTGCTGGCCGCCCATACCACCTTGCCGGTCATCGGCATTCCGATCAAATCTTCCACGCTTGACGGGCTCGACGCGCTGCTTGCCACCGTGCAGATGCCAAGCGGTATCCCGGTGGCCACCGTCGCCATTGACGGGGCGAAGAACGCGGCCATCCTGGCCGCCCAGATACTGGCCTTGTCCGACGAAGGGGTGGCCGAAAAGCTTACCGCCATGAAGAAGGACATGACCGAAGGCGTGCTCAAAAAGGACGCGGCGCTTGAGGGAAAGCTCGCTGCCCTGTAAGCCGGATGCGGGAACGTAAGAAACCCAGGACGAAACGGATAAGGAGTGTTAGCATGGCGCACAAGCCTCACGAAGAATGCGGACTATTTGGGATTTACAACAAAGACGGATTGCAGGTGGCGGAGGAGACCTATCTGGCCCTCTATGCCTTGCAGCACCGGGGCCAGGAAAGCGCGGGCATTGCGGTCAACGACGGCGGCGTCATCACCGTCCATAAGGACATGGGGCTCGTGCCCGACGTGTTCGACGAAAAGACCATCAAGAAGCTGGGAAGCGGGCAGCTGGCCATCGGCCACGTGCGCTATTCCCCCAGCGACAAGCTGGAGAGGGCGAACTCTCAGCCGCTGGTGATGCGCTATGTCAAGGGGACCCTTGCCATCGGCCACAACGGCAGCATTGTGAACATTCCTGAGCTCAAAAAGGAGCTGGAATACGGCGGCGCCATCTTCCAGACCTCCTGCGACGCAGAGATCATCGCCTATATCATCGCCCGGGAGCGGCTCAACGCCGGTTCCATCGAGCAGGCGCTGGTCAACACCATGAAAAAGCTCAAGGGCGCCTATTCCCTTGTCATGATGTCCCCCAAGAAGCTCATCGCCGCCAGAGATCCTCAAGGTTTCCGGCCACTGTGCATCGGCAAAATCGGGGAAAGCTACTGCTTCGCGTCGGAGACCTGCGCACTGACCTCTCTGGGCGCCGATTATGTGCGCGATGTGGAGCCCGGTGAGGTGGTAGTGGTGGATGAAAACGGCCTTCGCAGCCTCAAAGACCACTGCGGCCAGAAGTCGTCTTTGTGTATTTTTGAGTTTGTCTATTTCGCCCGGCCCGACTCGGTTATCGACGGCCAGAGCGTGCATTTTGCCCGCCAGAACGCGGGACGTATCCTGGCTCAGGAGCATCCAGTGGAAGCGGACCTGGTTATGGGCGTGCCCGACTCGGGGCTGGACGCGGCTCTGGGATATTCTTATGAATCGGGGATTCCCTACGGCATGGGCTTTGTGAAGAACCGGTATATAGGCCGCACCTTTATCCAGGAAACCCAGAAGCAGCGGGAGCGCTCGGTGAGCATCAAGCTGGGAGCTTTGGGCGCGGCGGTCAAGGGCAAGCGAGTGGTACTGGTGGACGATTCCATCGTCCGCGGCACTACCTGCGCGAATATCGTAGCCAACCTGCGGGCGGCAGGCGCGAAAGAGGTACATATGCGCATCTCCTCTCCGCCTTTTATGCACCCGTGCTACTTCGGAACCGACATCAGCTCCCGGGAGCACCTGATTGCATGTAAGATGTCCATCGACGAAATTCGTGACCACATCGGCGCGGATTCCCTGGGGTACTTGAGCATCGAAGGGGTGCACGCCATCGCCAAGGAGTCGAACCTCAGTATGTGCGACGCCTGTTTCACCGGCCGGTATCCCATTGAGGTGCCCGACGAGATGCCCAAGGATAAATACGATCAGAAAATAAAGGCGTAAGCCCAAAATAAGCGATACGGCGGCGGTTGCCGTTTGACTATGAGAGACTGGCGGCAAAGGAAGGCCGCCGGGGAAATGGTGGTAGGAATGAACAGTTTTTCGGACAGCTACAAGGCGGCGGGCGTTGACGTGACCGCCGGCTACAAAGCGGTGGAATTGATGAAATCCCACGTGGCGCGCACGAAGATTCCGGGCGTGCTGTCGGGCATCGGCGGCTTCGGCGGCCTGTTTGAGCCGGATTTGAGCGGTGTAAAAAACCCGGTGCTGGTCTCCGGTACCGACGGGGTAGGCACCAAGCTGAAGATCGCGTTTTTGCTGGATAAGCACGACACCGTCGGCATCGACTGCGTGGCCATGTGCGTCAACGACGTGGTCTGCTCGGGCGCGAAGCCCCTTTTCTTCCTGGATTACATTGCCGTGGGCCGCAACGTTCCCGAACGGGTGGCGGCCATCGTCTCCGGCGTGGCGGAAGGCTGCGTGCAGGCGGGGTGCGCCCTTATCGGCGGCGAAACGGCGGAAATGCCCGGCTTTTACCCGGTGGACGAATACGATTTGGCTGGCTTCTCGGTAGGAATGGTGGACAAGGACAGGATTGTCGACGGGAGCAAGGTAAAACCTGGGGACGTGCT
The DNA here is from genome assembly GCF_040096205.1 of Solibaculum intestinale. Taxonomy (NCBI): domain Bacteria; kingdom Bacillati; phylum Bacillota; class Clostridia; order Eubacteriales; family Oscillospiraceae; genus Solibaculum; species Solibaculum intestinale. The sequence goes on from NZ_JBBMFD010000006.1 coordinate 88,346, forward strand.
CATCGGCGTGTCCTCCTCGGGCGTGCATTCCAACGGCTTCTCCCTGGTGCGCAAGATCTTCCATGTGGGCGAGCAGAACCTGAACCTGCATGTGGAGGAACTGGGCAAGACCCTGGGCGAGGAGCTGCTGACTCCCACGAAGATTTACGTCAAACCCCTCTTAAAGCTCATGGAGGAATGCGACGTGCATGCTGTTTCTCACATCACCGGCGGCGGTTTTTATGAGAACATCCCGCGTATGCTCCGTCCCGGCCAGATGGCCCGCATTGAAAAAGCAGCCGTGCCGGTGCTGCCCATCTTCCATGTGCTCCAGCGTACCGGCGGCGTGCCTGAGCGGGACATGTTCAACACCTTCAACATGGGCGTGGGTCTGTGCATCGCCCTGCCGGCCGACGAAGCGGATAAGGCGATTTCCGTGCTCAAGGAAGCGGGCGAGAACGCCTGCGCCCTTGGCGAAGTGAAGGACGGCGAGGGTGTCGAGCTATGCTAAACATCGCGGTTTTGGTATCGGGCGGCGGCACCAATCTGCAGGCGCTTTTGGACGCCCAAGCGAGAGGCGAGATCAAAAACGGGAAGATCGTCCAGGTCATCGCCAGCCGGGAAGGCGTCTATGCCTTGGAGCGGGCGAAGAAGGCGGGGGTCCCCGCCAAAGTGGTAGCCCGCAAGGGCCGCACTCCCGAGCAGTTTGACCAGGCGCTCACCGAGGCTTTGGATGCATGCAAGGCGGACCTTGTGGTGCTGGCTGGCTTTCTCTCCATTTTAGGAAAGCGGGTCCTTTCCCGGTACAGCAACAAAATCTTAAACATCCATCCTTCTTTGATCCCCTCCTTCTGCGGGGACGGTTTTTACGGCCTGAAGGTCCACGAGGCGGTCTTGGAGAAGGGCGTAAAGGTGACCGGCGCGACGGTGCACTTTGTCAACGAAGTGACCGACGGCGGCGCCATCCTGCTCCAGCAGCCGGTAGCGGTGCTTGAGTCGGACACGCCGGAAACCCTGCAGCGGCGGGTGATGGAAGAAGCGGAATGGAAGCTGCTTCCCAAGGCGGTTTCCCTGTTCTGCGAAGGCCGGGTGGAGATCGACGGCAATCACACCAGAATTCGGTAAATACATAGGGCACCTGGCAAACGTTCGCCGGGTGTCCTGTGTTCGGTTACACGAGAAACGAAAAGAGGAGACTTGCGGGATGAATCAGAAACGTGCGATACTCAGCGTGTCCGATAAAACGGGCATTGTGGATTTTGCAAAGGAATTGGTGGCTCTGGGCTTTGAGGTGATCTCCACGGGCGGAACCGCCAAGGCTTTGAAGGAAGCGGGCGTGCCGGTCACCGGCGTGTCCGATGTGACCGGGTTCCCGGAATGCCTGGACGGCCGGGTAAAAACCCTGCATCCCATGATCCATGCGGGCATCCTTGCCATGCGCGGCAACCCTGAGCATATGCAGCAGCTTGAGAAGCTGGGCGTCACCCCCATCGACGTGGTGGCCATCAACCTCTATCCCTTTAAGCAGACCATCCTAAAGCCCGGCGTTACCCTGGAGGACGCCATTGAGAATATCGACATCGGCGGTCCCACCATGATCCGCGCTGCCGCGAAAAACTGGCAGGACGTATCGGTGATCGTGGATCCGGCGGATTACGGCAAGGTGATCGCGGAGTATAAAGAGAACGGGTCGGTTTCGAGAGACACCAAGTTCGCCCTGGCGGGAAAGGTATTTGACCATACCGCCCAGTACGACACCATGATCTCCACCTACCTGCGCCGCCAGCGCGGGGAAGAGGGCTTGCCTGACGACCTGTCTTTGACCTATGAGAAGGTGCAGGACCTGCGCTACGGCGAGAACCCCCACCAGAAGGCCGCCTTCTACCGGGAGATCGGCAACCACGACAATACCCTTGACGCAGCCGAGCAGCTCCACGGCAAGGAGCTTTCCTACAACAACATCAACGATGCAAACGGCGCGCTCGACCTGCTCAAGGAGTTTGGTGAGGAAAAGCCGGTGGCGGTGGCCGTCAAGCATGCGAATCCCTGCGGTGTGGGCACCGGCGAAACCATCTGCCAAGCGTACAAAAACGCATATGACGCCGACCCGGTTTCCATTTTCGGCGGCATCGTGGCGTTAAACCGCCCGGTGGACAAGGATACCGCCCAGGAGCTGGCAAAAATTTTCTTGGAAATCATCCTGGCGCCTGCCTTTGATGAGGATGCGCTTTCGATTCTCACCCAGAAGAAAAACATTCGTCTCTTAAAGCTGCCGAACTTGGCAAAGCCCAACTCCAAGGACCTTCTGGATATGAAGAAGGTAGCCGGCGGCCTGCTGGTCCAGAGCTTGGATACCGAGCTTCTGCACGAGGAGGACCTGAAATGCGTCACCAAGCGTGAGCCTACCCCTGAAGAAATGGAGCAGCTTCGGTTTGTTTGGAAAGTGGTCAAGCACGTGAAGTCTAACGGCATCGCCCTGGCGAAGAACAACGCCACTGTGGGCATCGGCCCAGGTCAGACCAACCGTATCACCGCCCTGGAGCTGGCCATCAAGTACGCCGGCGATAAGGCGGCGGGCAGCGTCATGGGTTCGGACGCCTTCTTCCCGTTCCCTGACTGCGTAGAAGCCGCCCAGAAGGCGGGCATCACCGCCATCATCCAGCCCGGCGGCTCCATCCGCGACCAGGAAAGCATCGACGCCGCCGACAAGGCGGGCATCGCCATGGTCTTTACCGGCATGCGCCATTTTAAGCACTAAACTTTATTTTCTCCCGAAAGGAAGGAATCCCAATGGATATCTTAATGGTCGGCGGCGGCGGGCGGGAGCACGCCCTCATCCGCAAGCTTAAGGAAAGCAAGCGCTGTGGCGCCATCCATTGCGCGCCGGGCAACGGCGGCATCTCCCGGGACGCGGTGTGCCACAACGTGTCCGGCACCGATGTGGACGGAATCGTCAAGCTCGCAAAGGAGCTGAAGGTAGACTTGGTGTTCGTCGCACCCGACGATCCGTTGATGGCAGGCTTGGTGGACGCGCTGGAGAAGGAAGGCATACGCGCCTTCGGCCCCCGGCAGAACGCCGCGCTGATTGAAGGCAGCAAGGTCTTTTCCAAGAACCTGATGAAAAAGTACGGCATCCCCACCGCTGGATACGAAGTATTCGACGATCCGAAAGAGGCTCTGCGCTACATTCAGGAGCAGAACACCTATCCCACCGTCATCAAGGCGGACGGCCTTGCGTTGGGCAAGGGAGTCATCCTGGCGGAGAACGAGGAGCAGGCCAAGGACGCCCTTCACTCCATTATGGAGGACAAAGTGTTCGGCGCATCCGGCAGCCGGGTGGTCATCGAGGAATTCCTTACCGGCCCGGAGGTGTCCGTGCTGTCCTTTACCGACGGTAAGACCCTGTGCCCCATGGTTTCCTCCAAGGATCACAAGCGTGCGCTGGACGGGGACAAGGGCCTCAACACTGGCGGCATGGGTACCGTGAGCCCCAACCCTTTTTACTCCGACGAGATGGCAAAGCGCTGCATGGAGGAAATCTTCCTGCCCACGGTCAAGGCCATGAACGAGGAGGGCCGCCCTTTCAAGGGCTGCCTCTATTTCGGCCTGATGCTTACCGAGAAGGGCCCGAAGGTCATCGAGTACAACGCCCGGTTCGGCGACCCGGAGACTCAAGTGGTGCTCCCGCGGCTGAAAACCGACCTGCTGGACATCATCGACGCAGTGATCGACGAGCGCCTTGATGAGCTTAGCATACAGTGGTCCCAGGAAGCCTGCGCCTGTGTGGTTATGGCGTCGGGCGGGTACCCGGGCAGCTACCCCAAGGGCATCGAAATCACCGGGCTTGACGAAAACGGCCAGGCTGACGGCGCGATTGTGTACCACGCGGGCACCGCGTATCAGGACGGCAAGTTCTTTACAAACGGCGGCCGGGTGCTGGGCGTGACGGCGCTGGGGGACACCCTGGACGAAGCGCTTAACAAAGCGTACGACGCGGTAAAAACCATCCGGTTCGACGGGGCGCACTACCGCACCGACATCGGCCGCATCGGCATGAAATAATCGTTGCAGGAGAGGCGTTCCGAAAGGAATGCCTCTTTGTTTGGTTGGTCCACCGGCAACGCCGGTTAAGGCAGCCCTTGTAGCTGGAGCGAAGCAAGCCATAAAATAGCATAAGCCTCGCTCAGAGCACAAGCACCCGTTTTCGAGCGGCGGGTTGGACGCTTTGAAACACCTGCCGGTCAAAGGCTTTTTATGGCGTCCATGGTGAAGAAGCACACCTCTATAAAGCTGGGAAACGAGAGGAAATGCAAAAAAGAGAAACCGGTGTAAAGAAAAAGCCTTGACAGTGGGAGGAAAACCTTGTATAATACAAACCTGTAAAGCAATTTTCTTTACAGGCGAGGGGGCGTTTCGGTTGGCAAAGAACCTACAAGTCTCGGTGTTGCTGGACTTTTACGGCGACATGCTCACCGATAAGCAGCGCGACGTGATCGACCTGTACTACAACGACGACCTGTCGCTGGCGGAAATTGCGCAAAACGAAGGAATTACCCGTCAGGGCGTGCGGGATTCCATCAAGCGGGGGGAAGCCCAGCTCTTTGAAATGGAGGAGCGGTTAGGGCTTGCCAAGCGGTTTGGAAAAATGGAAGAGGGCCTGCAAAGCATTCTGGAAGCGGCCCGGCTGATTGAAGAGGCGAACATCCGCTGCGGCGGTTCGCCGACTATAAAGGAGCAGGCGCGGCGGATCGCGAAGGTGGCCGCGGCGCTGTGCGACGAGGAATAAACGTGCTCGAATGGAGGAGACACAATGGCCTTTGAAGGTCTTTCGGATAAGCTGAGCAATGCGTTTAAGCGGCTGCGGTCAAAGGGAAAGCTGTCCCAGTCCGACGTCAAGGAAGCCATGCGCGAGGTGCGCCTGGCCCTGCTGGAGGCGGACGTGAACTACAAGGTCGCCAAGGACTTTGTGGCCAAGGTATCCGAACGGGCGGTGGGCGCCGAGGTCATGGAAAGCCTTACGCCTGCCCAGCATGTGATTAAGATTGTCAACGAAGAGTTGACGGCGCTCATGGGCGGCGAGAACGTGCGCATTGCTTCCGCGCCAAAGCCCCCTACGATTGTCATGCTCTGCGGCTTGCAGGGCTCGGGTAAAACCACCCATGCGGCCAAGCTGGCCCATATGTTTAAGAAGCAGGGCCGCCGGCCCCTGTTGGTCGCCTGCGACGTGTACCGTCCCGCCGCCATCACCCAGCTTAAGGTCATGGGAGAAAAGGCAGGGGTATCTGTTTTTGAGCAGGGCCAGGGAAACCCCGTCAAGATCGCCAAGGAAGCGGTCAAGCACGCCAAGGACTACGGCAACGACTTAGTGCTTCTGGATACTGCCGGCCGGCTGCACATCGACGAGACGCTTATGGACGAGCTTAAGCGGATCAAGGCGGAGGTAGGCCCTCATGAAATCCTGCTGGTGGTGGACGCCATGACCGGCCAGGACGCGGTCAACGTGGCCAAGGCCTTTGACGAGGCGCTGGGCATTGACGGCGTGGTTCTCACCAAGCTCGACGGCGACACCCGCGGCGGCGCGGCCCTTTCGGTCCGGGCGGTCACGGGAAAGCCCATCAAGTTCGCGGGTACCGGCGAAAAGATCGAGGAAATCGAAGTCTTCCATCCGGAACGCATGGCGTCGCGGATTTTGGGCATGGGCGATGTGCTGAGCCTGATTGAAAAGGCCGAGTCCCAGCTGGACGTGAAAAAGGCCGAGCAGATGGCCCGGCGTTTTTCGGAAAACAAAATGGATTACAACGACATGCTCGATCAGTTTGCCCAGGTGCGCAAGCTCGGCCCCATCAAGCAGATTCTGAGCAGCCTGCCGGGCATGGATAAGCATTTGAAAGAAGCGGACATTGACGACTCCCAGATGGACAAACAGATGGACCGCACGGTGGCCATCATCCTGTCCATGACCAAGCGGGAGCGGGCGTGTGTGGACGCCATCAATCCTTCCCGTAAGCGCCGCATCGCCGCGGGCAGCGGCACGAAGGTGGAGGATGTCAACCGCCTCATCAAGCAGCTCGAGCAAATGCAGCAGATGATGAAGCAGTTCGGCGGCAAGGGAAAGAAGCGCCGCCGGATGATGGGGATGCCCCCTCCGGGCGCGTTCCCCAGGTAACAAAGTCGCAGCGTACCAAGCAAACTTGTTTGTTGGTGTTGACGATACTACATTTTATTATTCTCAGGAGGTAACTGACCAATGGCAGTAAAAATCAGACTGCGCCGCATGGGCGCGAAAAAAGCCCCGTTCTACCGCATCGTAGTGGCGGATTCCCGCTATCCCCGTGACGGCCGTTTCATTGAGGAGATCGGCTACTACAATCCCCTGACCGAGCCGGCTACCGTGAAGGTGGACGCGGAAAAGGCCAAGAAGTGGATCGCCAACGGCGCTCAGCCGACCGATACCGTCAAGGCGCTGTTCAAGAAGAACGACGTTCTGTAAGGGCAAGAGGTGGAACTGTTGAAAGAACTTCTGATCATCATTGCCAAGGGCCTTGTGGAAGACCCGGACGCGGTGAATGTGACCGTCGACGAACCCAATGAAGAGGGCGTGACGGTTTACCATCTGCATGTGGCGCAAAACGACATGGGCCGCGTCATCGGCAAGCAGGGCCGCATTGCCAAGGCAATGCGCACGGTCATGCGTGCTGCAGCCAGCCGCACTTCCCAGAAGATCGCGGTGGAAATCGACTAAGAAACCATCAAAACGGCTGAAATCCCGGGCACATTGCGCTTTGGATTCCAGCCGTTTGGCTTGTGCGGGACCGCCGCCCCGCCGTTTTGGCGTGGTCAGGAGGCGAAAAGCAATCCGGCGGCAAAAGGCCGGGGAAGGGAGCGGAACATGAAAAAGCGGTATCTGGAGGTAGGCAAGGTCACCGGGACCCACGGCATCCGCGGGGAACTGCGGGTGCAGCCCTGGGCCAACGGCCCGGACTTTTTGTGCGGGTTTGATACCCTCTATTTCAAAAAAGGGGAAGAGCCGGTGACGGTGGAAAGCGCCCGCCCCCACAAGACGATGGTCCTGCTAAAGCTCAAAGGGATTGACGGCATCGAAGCCGCCCAAACCCTGCGGGACCGGGTTTTGTACATCGACCGAGCGGATGTGACCCTCGCTCCCGGGGAATACTTCATCCAGGACCTGCAGGGCCTTCAGGTGCAGGACGCGGATACCGGCGAAACCTACGGAGAGTTGTCCGACGTCAGCCGCACCGGAGCCAACGACGTTTACCATGTGAAAACCACACAGGGCGAAGTGCTCATTCCCGCCATCCCCGACGTGATTGTGGAAACCGACATCGAGGGCGGTATTATGAAGATCCGTCCCATCAAGGGGTTGTTTGACGATGCGCATTGACATGCTCACCCTGTTTCCCGCCATGTGCGAGGCGGTGCTGTCGGAAAGTATCGTAGGCCGCGCCCGGCAGGAAGGGCTCGTCACGGTGGAGTGTCACGACATCCGCGCGTATACCCTGGATATCCACCGCCGGGTGGACGACTACCCCTACGGCGGCGGAATGGGTATGCTTTTGCAGGCCCAGCCCATTTACGACTGCTTTGAGGCGGTGTGCCGGGCCGCCGGCTCCCGTCCCCACCTGATCCACCTTTCCCCCCAGGGAAAGGTATTTACCGAACGGCGGGCGGTGGAGCTTTCCAAGATGGAGCACATCGCGTTTTTGTGCGGCCATTACGAGGGAATCGACGAACGGGTGATCGAAGAGCTGGTGGATGAGGAGATTTCACTGGGGGACTTTGTTCTCACCGGCGGTGAGCTGCCGGCCCTGGCGGTGGCCGACGCGGTGCTTCGCCTGGTACCCGGCGTGCTGGCGGACGAGCTGAGCTTTACCGAGGAAAGCCATTTTAGCGGCCTGCTGGAATATCCTCAGTATACCAGACCCCCGGTCTGGCACGGCCGCGAGGTGCCGGGGGTGCTCCTGTCCGGGCATCATAAAAACATTGCCGATTGGCGGCGGGAGCAGTCTCTGAGGCGTACGATGGATCGCCGCCCCGATTTGATGGAATCCTTTGTGCCTGACCGGCTCGACCAGAAGCTGCTCGAACAAATCCATGCCCGGGAAAAGTCAAAAAATAGGGAATAACAGGAAATTTCCATTATTTTCTGAAACCCATTCGGTATTTTGAGCGGGATTCGGTATAATGGGAACGAAAATGCTGTATAATTATTTGTGGAATTGTCCAAGCCGGGAAAAGAAAAGGGTCAAATTAAACAAACGTGGCGGAATTTATTGCAGCGCGCTATGGTCATCAATACGAAATATAGCGCACGGCCCCGATTGGAAACCAAAATCGTTGACGTTGCGGGCAAATTTGCTTATAATAGGATAAAAGGAAGAATACTAGAGTGAATTGCTATTGACAGGGGGAAATTTCGAAGATGACTTATAAAGATGTCACCGTTCAGAATCAGGTAGGTCTGCATGCGCGGCCCGCTACCTTCTTTATCCAGAAGGCAAATGAATACAAGTCTTCCATCTGGGTGGAGAAGGAAGAACGCAGGGTCAACGCGAAAAGTCTTCTGGGCGTCCTTTCTTTGGGCATCGTCGGCGGAACGACGATCCGCATCATTGCGGACGGTGACGATGAGACGCAGGCTGTGGACAGCCTGGTGAACCTGGTACAGTCCGGCTTTGCCGAATAAGCGTCAACGAATCAACCCGCTGCGCTTATACCAGGAGGAATATTCCCGATATCATGAAGAGGGCGGACTTGAGAAAAGTCGGCCCTCTTGTTTTTTTCACTTCCTTCGCATATACTTAGATGGAAAATCATTCTTATAAAGGAATTCGGCCGCCGTTTTTGCCGGCACCGGGAGAGGAAAGCGGAAAGGCGCGGTACTATGCAGCCCAAGCGGCTTTACAGGATGGAAGAGGGCAGGATGGCCAAGTGTTTAGGCATTGACCCAGGTCTGATACACATCCGTGGACTTTTGTGTTGTGTGCGGGTGCCGGCCTCATCGCCTATATCATCGCGGCCTGCATTCTGCCACGCAAAATCCAAATGATCCAGTAACCGATTCAAACCGCGCGTTTTTTAAAGGAGGGCAATTTTGGAGGATACCCTTTTACGGCTGCGGGAAAAGGCCAGGCGCCTTCCCTTGGAGCCGGGCGTATATATTATGCATGACAAGCAGGGCAAGATTATCTACATCGGCAAGGCAAAGGCGCTTAAAAACCGGGTCAGCCAGTATTTCGGCGCCGGCAGCGGGCATACCGACAAGGTGCGCCAGATGGTCAGCCGGGTAGAGGACTTTGAGTATATCGTTACCGACAGCGAGTTTGAAGCGCTGGTGCTCGAATGCAGCCTTATTAAGCAGCATTCGCCCAAGTATAACATTCTCCTGAAGGATGACAAGGGCTATCATTACGTCAAGATCACCCAAGGACCCTGGCCGCGTATCACCAGCGAAAAGCAGATTGTGCAGGACGGGGCCAATTATCTAGGCCCCTATGTGAGCTCCTGGACGGTCAAACAGGCGGTAGGCGAGGCGAACAAGATTTTTAAGCTCCCCACCTGCAGCCGCAAATTCCCCCAGGAGTTCGGCAAGGGCCGCCCCTGCCTGAATTTTTATATCGACCAGTGCTGCGCCCCCTGCCGGGGAAAGCTTTCCGAGAAGGAATACGGGGAGTTTGTCTCCCAGGCCATTGATTTTCTCAGAGGCGGCAGCAGCTTTTCGGTGAAATCCCTCACCGAACAGATGGAACGGGCTGCGGAAAATCTGGAGTTCGAGCGGGCCGCGAAGCTTCGGGACAAGATCAACGCCATCAAGAAGATCACCGAGAAGCAGAAGATCGTGGATTCCCATATTCCCGAGCAGGACGTGATCGCGTTGGCCACGCTTGGAACTCAGGCGGCGGTGGAGGTGTTCCGGTTCAAGGGCGGGCGGCTTTTTGACCGGGAGGATTTCCTCTTAGGGGAGATCGACACGGCTGTCGCCGCACGCAAGGAATTTCTGGAGCGGTACTATTCCATCCGGGAAACAGTGCCTCCCGTGGTCACGCTGGACGAGCCGGTGGAGGACGCGCCGCTTCTGGAGGCGTGGCTTAGCCAGAAGGCGGGCCGGCGGGTACATATCCATGTCCCCCAGCGCGGGGAACAGAAAAGACTCGTGGAAATGTGCCGGTCGAACGCTTCCGAAAAGCTTGCCCAGCAAAATGGGAGGACCGGCAAGGAAGCGGCGGCGCTTGACGAGCTGTCACGGCTTCTGGGGCTTTCCGAACCGCCCCACTACATCGAGTCTTACGACATTTCCAACACCGCCGGCAGCGAGAACGTGGCCGGCATGGTGGTGTTTGAAGACGGACGGCCTCTGCGGTCGGCCTATAAAAAGTTCAAGATCAAAGGGTTCCAGGGGCAGGACGACTATGCCTCCATGAACGAGGTGCTCACCCGCCGCTTTTCCCACTACGAGGAGGAAAAGGACACGGGCAGGGGTTTCGGCCGCCTACCGGACCTGATTTTGCTCGATGGGGGGAAAGGTCAGGTGGCGGCGGTAGCTCCGGTGCTCAGGCAGTTCGGCCTTTCGATTCCGCTCTTTGGCATGGTCAAGGACGACAAGCACCGCACCCGCGCCATCGCGTCGCTGGACGGGGAAATCGCCATTTCCATGACCCGCAGCGCCTATACCCTGGTTTCCACCATTCAGGAAGAGGTTCACCGGTTCGCCATCGGGTACCACCGCCAGCGGCGCAGCAAGTCGGCACTGTCCTCCACGCTGCTTTCGATTCCAGGAGTGGGGCCCGCCCGCGCAAAGGCCCTGCTTTCCCATTTTGGAAGCGTGGGGCGTATCAAGCAGGCAAGCGAAGAAGAACTTGCCGCGGTCAAAGGAGTATCGGCACCGGCGGCGAAAGCCATCCGGCTTTATTTTGACACGATGGAAGAATAAGGGACAGGAGATAGGTCTATGATCAAAAGCTACGTCAGCGCCAGCTCGCTGCTGTTGTCTTGTTTTGCATTTGTGTTTTTTGGGATTGCGGCGATTATCTGGAGAGAGTCTCTGCTGTCCATTGTCTACCTGGTCACTTCAGGGCTCTTGGCTATCGCTGGAGTGGTGCAGTTGGTTACCGCGGTATCCAGCAAGCCTTTTTTCAAAAACGGTCTTTTAAAGATTCTATCGGGCCTTTTGACCATTGGCTTGGGTGTCCTTTTGTATCTGGACCCGGATAAGTTCAAGGCGGTTTTACCCATTCTGCTGGGACTTTATATGATGATTCTAGCTATCATCAAGCTCATCTCCTTTTTCCAGTACACGGAGGACAAGTTGATTTACCGGCTTTACCCGCTGGTTTCCGGCTTGGTCATGATCGTGTTTTCCGTCGTCATTATGAGTAATCCCTACGAGAGCGTGTCTACCGTCATGCTCATCATCGGGATTTTCCTGATTTTTTACGGATCGACTTATTTGATCGACTTTTTCCGGGAAATACTACCCTTTAAGAACCCCGGTAAGATCAAGCGACACATCCGCATCACGTTGCCGGTGGTATTTGTCTCCTTTATGCCCAAGCTGATGCTTTCGAAGATCAACAATTTTCTTCAGTCCTCCAAGCAGGAGGAGGTCCCTCAAAGCCCGGTCAAGGATGAGAACCCGCCGGATATTGAGGTGTTCATCCACGTCATGGAAAAAGGTACCGGCGTCATGGGGCATATGGACCTTTTTTACCGGGGCCAGGTTATCTCCTACGGCTGCTATGACAAGGCGTCTCAAAAGCTGGACGGCGGCATGGGAGACGGGGTGCTTTTTACCATTGACAAAAAGGAAAAATACGTGAATTTCTGCAATAATTATGCGGGAAAAACTCTGTTTTGCTTCGGCCTTCGCCTGACCGAGGAGCAGAAAAAGCGAGTGGATCAGAAGATGGATGAAATCTTCAGCTATCTCTATGAATGGGATCCGCCGGTGGTGGAAGCGATGAGGCGCGGGGAAACGGATTTGGACAAGTATAAGGAATACGCCAGCCGGCTTTACCGGGTGACGGAAGCGAAATTTTATAAGTTCACCAAAAGCTCTTTTAAAACCTATTTTGTCCTTACTACCAACTGCGTCAAGCTGGCCGACGAGGTCATCGGCTCTTCCGGGACCGACGTGTTGGGCATCAACGGCCTGGTTACGCCCGGCACCTATTACGACTATCTCAACCGGGAATATACCCTGAAAAACGGAATTGTCATTTCCAGGGAGGTTTACCGCAACAATCCGGAGCAGAAAGAAATCGTCCGGGGTTGACAAGAACCGACGAAAAATGGGATAATAAATAAAATATCCCCACGCATACCGGCTGTCGTTCGCTGCCGGACGGGGAGCACCACATGGAGGGAAAACCCATGCGAGTCATAACAGGAACCGCCAGAGGCCGGCGTTTGATTACCCGGGAAGGGGAGGATGTGCGTCCCACTTCCGACCGGGTGAAGGAAGCGGCCTTCAGCATCATACAGTTCGAGGTGGAGGGCCGCAAGGTGCTCGACCTGTTTGCAGGCTCCGGGCAGATGGGCATCGAAGCCCTCAGCCGGGGAGCCGCATCCGCCGTGTTTGTGGACCAAAGCGCCAAAAGCGTGGAGGTGGTACGAAAGAACCTGGAGACGGTAGGCTTTGAAGGCAAGGCCCAGGTGTTCACCACCGGGTACGACGCCTTTTTGCTGAGTACCGCCGACCGCTTTGACCTTGCGTTTTTGGACCCGCCCTATGAAAAGGGCTTTGTGGAAAAGGCGCTCCCCCTGCTTGCCCCAAAAATGAACCCCGGCGGGGTCATTCTCTGCGAGCATTCTGAGCGGGAAAATCCGCCCGGAGAAATCGGCGGGGGCTTTGCCCTGATACGCACCTACCGGTACGGAAAAATCCGCCTGTCGGTCTACAGAGGGGGTACGGAAGATTGATTACCGCAATCTGCCCGGGCAGCTTTGACCCGGTGACGCTGGGGCATCTGGACATCATCCGCCGGGCTGCGTCCATGTTCGACCGGGTGATCGTCGCCGTTATGGGCAATTACGCCAAGACCCCATGCTTTACCGCCCAGGAACGGGTGGCGTTCTTAAAGAGGGCCATCGACCTGCCCAATGTGGAAGTGGACGCGTTCGACGGCCTGCTGGCCGACTATGCCCGCATCAAAGGAGCCAAGGCGCTGGTCAAGGGCCTGCGGGCAGTGTCCGACTTTGAGTATGAATTTCAGATGGCGCTTGCCAATAAGCGCCTGAATCCGGACCTGGAAACCGTATTTTTGACTACCACCGCGGAAAACATGTTTTTGAGCTCCAGTGTGGTTCGTCAGATCGCCATGTATGGAGGGGACATCTCCGAATTCGTTCCGACCTGTATCATTGACGATATCAACAAAAGGCTTCTTAAAAAGGGGGATGACCAATCATGACCGTAGAAGATATTCTCGACCAGCTGGACGAAATGGTGGAAAAGTCCTTTCTGGTCCCGCTGTCGGGTGGGAAATGCTTTGTGGATTCGGGCAAAATCCAAGAGCTCATCGACGACATCCGTTTAAACCTGCCCCAGGAGCTGCGTCAGGCCCGCGCCATCGTGTCGGACCGGGGCGACATCATCGCCACCGCCCGGCGGGAGGCGGAATCCATCATCCGTACCGCGGAGGAACGGGCGCGCGCGCTGGTCGGACAGGAGGAAATTGTCAAGCAGGCCCAGCAGAAGGCAAACGACATGCTCGGTCAGGCCCAGCTCAAAGCCCGGGAGATGCGCAAAGCAGCCAGCGATTACATTGACGACCTGATGAAGCGGGCGGACGACGCCCTTACCGCCAATCTCTCCCATGTGCGCGAAGCGGCGAAGAACCAGGAAGACGTCATGACTCAGCTGTTAAACGACCACCGCCGTCAGGTCAAGAATAATGACGACGTGCTCACCCATCAGATTGCCGAGCTTCGAAAAACCCGCCAGACCCTGCGAAATCCCAAGGCGTCGGCGGACGATTAAATCAAGGAAAAAAGCGGCTGCATATGCAGCCGCTTTTTTATAGCGATCGGCCAAATTAGTCCGTTGGGAGCGTGTCCTTAGGGGAATAAACCTATCCATGGGGCGGTGCGTCTTGCCTTATCCGAAAAACAGCTTCTTATTCCGCCATCGCTCAGTAAAGCCATTCAGTGGGCAGAAAGAAGAGATAGGGAGCGGTGAAAATAGCCATGTACAGGGAAAGAATGTGCTTGCTGCGGGCAGGCAGGTCCACCTTTCGGAAGGTAAGCTTCCGGTTGAACCAATAGATAAGGATGCCGCATAAGGCTACCACCAGCAGGACCAAAAGAAAGGCGGGGAAGCTTTGAAACGGGTTTTGGGATACCGGCCCTCCAATGGTATTCATCCACCAGCCGTCCGGCCCCAGCACGGCCAGAAGAAGAAGGCCGGACCCCGCCAGGTCCGCCGCCAGCCCCAGCAAAAACGCCTTCCATATGGTCTTTTTGTACACAAGGTCCAACCGCTTGACTTTGAGAAACTTTCCGCCCACCTGGAACACGATGGTGTCGATCAGAAAGTTTCCGATGATGACGAAAATCCAGCCAACCGGATAAATCAGCAGCAGCCATACCGGAAAGAGGATGTTATAAAATCTAGTTTCCTGTTTCATAGAGCACCTCATTTCTCGTTTTTTCCGTCCCGTTTAGTATACCGGAACAAAAGAAAAAAGAAAAGAGGGGAACGCTCCTCCATTGCATGAAAAAAAGAAAAAGCCCCGTGCTATTATAAACACGGGGCTTTGGCTGGTATTCATTCCTGTGGCTCAAAGACCGATTCGATCACCCTCGAACAGCTTTCCGGCGAATACTGCCACCGGTCCATATGTTCTCCTTCAAAGAAATACCGGGGTTCCTCCGGCAGCACACAGGCTTCAAAGGAGTCAATGATGATGAGCTTTACCTTCATCCGGTCCGGAATCAGGCTCTTAATGAAAACGCTGGCCTGCTGGCCCACGTACACGTCGTCCCGCGGCTCCGCCAGCCCCGCCAGGTTGGGGGACAGCTCCACGAAAATCCCATAGCTTTCCACGCTGCGGATGGTGCCCGCCACCGTCTGCCCCTGTTCGAACAAGGCGGCGTTTTCTTCCCAGGTGCCTAAAAGCTCTTTGTGGGAAAGGGTAATGCGTCCGCCTTCCTCCACATTCTTGACCACCGCGCGGATATCCATGCCGGTCTGGAACCGGTCCCTGGGATGAGAAATGCGGGAAACGGAAATGGCGTCGATGGGGAGCAGGGACGGCAGTCCGCAGCCGATGTCCGCAAACGCGCCGAAGGGCTCCAGATGGGTAATCCGGGCGTCGATGACGTCGCCGGGCGTGAGCCTCGTTATGTAATCGGCCAGACATTCCTTTTGTACCGCCCGGCGGGATAACAGAGCGTATTCGCCCTTTTCGTCGCTTTGAAACCCGGTGACGACAAAGCAGACGGGTTTTCCGACCCGGGAAATGATGGCGATGTCCCTGAGGTTTCCTTCCTCAATGCCGATGGCGCCTTCCAGACGTGGAATCATGCCCCGCATGCACCCCAGGTCCACCCAGAGGTTGTGGGCGCTGTCGCACAAGACAGCCTTGGCTTCTAAAATATGCTGTTCCGCAATGGCGTCCGCCAAGGCGGCGCGGCTGCGGGTGCGGGACTTGTTTTCCAGAGAGTTGAGAAGATAGCCTTCCGGTTTGAATGTGTTCACGTTTTCATATGCCTCCTTTTTTTACGCTGGATGCCCTCCGGTCCTTGTTTTCCTAGCGCACCGCCCCGGCCGGAGGGCTTTCCTTCAATCAAAACGCCGCAGTTTTTGCTGTTCAAAGTTGCCTTCAGCCAATATCTATGCAGAACGAGCAAAGGCTATGCCAAAAAGAAAAGGCCCGCGCCCGGGAGGCTTCCCGAACACGGACCAAAGGTTCCTTTTTTAGGAGACGATTACTTTTTTCACGTCGTGCCCGCCTTGGCTGTACATCAGGTTGCTGGCAAGCCCGGCGCAGTCGTCGTCTACCTCCACGGTGAGGATGGTGTTTTGCCGCAGCGCCGGTTCGTACTCCTTCGGGTCCACCGAACGGTAGGGGTGAAAGGCGCTGGAGAGGTCCCCCGCCGAGCCGTAGGAGGACATCAGCGGAACCGGAGCAATGGAGACGTCGTCGTTGATGGGGAACGCCATGGTCACGTCGCCTCTGCGTACATCGTGGATTTCCTCGCGGGAATTGAGCCGTACCGCGTGTACGTCGTTGATGCGGTAACGGATGAGGCGCGCCGCCGTTTCGGCGGAATCTATATTTTCAAACTCTGCAATGATTCGGGTACTCATTCTTGCCACCTTACTTTCCTTTGTTTCAGTCCTATTTTGCCCGTATGAAAAAGCGGCATACATGCAACAATGTGGAAAGGATGATATTTGTATCTTTTTTCCAAATGCTATCAAAAAAGAAAGCTGTTTCTAGCAAAGTCCGCCTGCATCGGCCCGCCGAAAGCCTTTTTGCCGGAAGGGAACGACAAAAAGCCTCTGGCTTTTTTACCGCAGTGTGGTATAATAACTCTACTGTGGCGATACCAGGTTTTTCTTACGTAAGGACGGCTAAAACAATCCCGGCAAAGGAGGCGGCGGCATGAACGTCAATGTAGGGGATACCTTAGAAATGAAGAAAAAGCATCCCTGCGGCAGCAACCGCTTTCTGGTGCTGCGCTCGGGGATGGACTTTCGCATCCGCTGCCTGGGCTGCGGGCACGAAATTATGGTGCCCCGGGTGAAGGCGGAGCGCAACATCAAAAAAATTCTGCCTGCCTCGGCCGGCGAAAACAAAAACGGGCCGCTCTAGCGTGTCCCTTTTCGAACCCAAAATACGCACAACACACACGGAGGGAACGCCATGTTTGACAGACTTGAAGAAGTCGAAAAGAGATACGAGGAAATCTCCGGGCGGCTTTATGACCCCCAGGTCATCGCCAACCAGGAGGAATACAGGTCCCTGATGCGCGAGCATAAACAGCTGACTCCCATTGTAGAAGCCTACCGGGACTATAAAAAGGCCAGTGAAAACTGCGCCCAGGCCAAGGCCATGATGGGGGATTCGGCGCTGGAAAAAGAGCTAAGAGAGCTTGCCGAGGAGGAATGGGCCCAGTCCAAGGCGGACATGGAGCGCATTGCCGAGGAGCTCAAGGTGCTCCTTTTGCCTCACGACCCCAACGACGACAAAAACGTCATCGTGGAAATCCGCGGCGGCGCCGGCGGGGAAGAGGCGGCTTTGTTTTCCGCCTCCCTTTTTCGGATGTACAGCATGTATGCTGAGCAGAGGGGATGGAAAACGGAAGTCATTTCCGCCAACGAAACCGAGCTCGGCGGCTATAAGGAAATCAGCTTCCTGATTTCCGGGGAAGGAGCCTATTCGAGGCTCAAATTCGAAAGCGGGGTGCACCGGGTTCAGCGGGTGCCGGAAACCGAGTCCCAGGGCCGCATTCATACCTCTACGGTAACGGTGGCGGTGCTGCCGGAAGCGGAGGACGTGGAGCTGGACTTAAATCCCGCCGATTTGCAGATTGATACCTTCCGCGCGTCTGGCGCCGGCGGGCAGCACATCAATAAGACCGAGTCCGCCATCCGCATCACCCACATTCCCACCGGCATCGTGGTGGAGTGCCAGGACGAGCGCAGCCAGTATAAGAATAAGGATAAGGCCCTAAAGCTTATCAAGGCGAAAATCCTCGACGGCAAACGGGCCGAGCAGGAGAACGCCATCGCCGCCGAGCGCAAGGCCCAGGTGGGAACCGGCGACCGCTCCGAACGTATCCGCACCTATAACTATCCCCAGAGCCGCATCACCGACCACCGCATCGGCCTGACGCTCTATAAGCTGGAAAGCGCCCTCAACGGGGATCTTGATGAGGTGATCGACGCCCTCATCACCGCCGACCGGGCGGAAAAACTCAAAGCGTCCGGTGAGGAATAAGCCCATGGAAACGGCACTGCTCAACGGAACGAAGAAAGAAGATATCGCAAAAGCCGCCGTTCTTCTGAAAGCGGGAGGCTTGGTGGCCATTCCTACCGAGACGGTATACGGCCTGGCGGCGAACGCGCTCGACGGCAGCGCGGTTAAGCGGATTTTTGAAGCCAAAGGCCGCCCGCAGGACAATCCCTTGATCGTGCATATCGCGTCTCTGGATACCCTACCCAAGCTGGTGGCCTCTGTGCCGGATGAGGCGCTGGCGCTGGCGGACCAGTTCTGGCCGGGGCCTCTGACCATCATTTTGCCCAAAGCCTCTTGCATCCCGGATGAAGTGTCCGCCGGGCTTGAAACGGTGGCGGTGCGCTTTCCCTCCCACCCGGTAGCGAGAGCCATCATTGAGGCAAGCGGCCTGCCGCTGGCCGCTCCATCGGCCAACACCTCCGGCCGTCCCAGTCCCACCAAGGCCGAGCATGTGCTTCATGACCTGCGTGGAAAGATCGAAGCGGTGGTGGACGGAGGCGACTGTGGCGTCGGGCTCGAATCCACCGTGGTTTCACTGGCCGGAAACCGGCCCAGGCTCTTGCGCCCGGGTGGCGTCACCCATGAGCAGCTCGAAGAGGTACTCGGTGCTGTGGAGATTGACCCTGCCGTTACCCACGCGGTGCAAAAAAATGCGGTGGTGTCCTCTCCCGGCATGAAATACAAACACTATTCACCCAAAGCCAGGGTGGTTATTCTAAAGGGCGGCGGGGAAGACTATATCCGGTATGTAAACGCGCACAAGCGAGAGGGCGCGGCAGCCTTGTGCTTTGATGAGGACGTTGCCGCTGTGCAGGTGCCGGCGGTTTCTCTTGGCCCTGAAAAGGACGGGGAGGAGCAGGCACGGCGCCTGTTCGACGCTCTGCGGACGATCGACCAATTGGGCGCCGTTCTCGCCTATGCCCGCTGCCCGGAGCAGACAGGCGTGGGGCTTGCCGTTTATAACCGGCTTATTCGCGCCGCCGCATTCGAGGTGATCGAACTGTGAGTCATGTAATCCTAGGGTTGACCGGCCCCACCGGCGCGGGGAAAAGCACGGTCGCCGGCCTCCTTTCCGGCCTGGGCTTCGCCGTCGTCGACGCAGACCTAGTGGCCCGGGAGGTCATGGAGCCGGGTTCCCCTCTGCTTTTGGAACTGAGCGACCGGTTCGGGTCGGACATTCTTCGGGAAGACGGGTCCCTGGACCGCAGGCTTCTAGCTGCACGGGCCTTTTCCAGCAAGGAAGGGAGCGCCGCTCTCAACGCCATTACCCACCCGGCCATCTGCCGGCGGGCGAAAAGCCGGATGGAGGCTTTGGCAGCGGCTGGAAACTCGTTTCTTTTGTTTGACGCGCCCCTGCTTTTCGAGAGCGGTGCGGACCAAATCTGCGACGTTACCGCCTGCGTGGTGGCCGATGAAGAAACACGGCTTGCCCGCATCATGGCAAGGGACGGGATCAGCCTGGCTGAAGCACGCTTGCGTATGTCCGCCCAGCCGCCCGCGTCCTTTTATACCGATCGGTGCGACTATGTGCTCGAAAACAACGGGGACGCCGCGCATCTGAACACACAGGTAAGGACGCTAATGGAAACACTTCGCAGGAGGATGACCGGATGAAGGGCAAAAAGATACTGCTGGGTACGGTCGTCGGGATTCTGGTGCTGGCGGTGGCGGTGCAGGTGCTCCGGTTTGGATACACCCAGTTTATGCACAGCTCTTATCCCCGCCCGGAGGAATATCAGGCCCTGGTCACTCAGGCGAGCGCGGACACCGGCGTCAACGAGGCGCTGATCTATGCGGTCATCCGCACAGAAAGCGGCTTTCGGCCCCAGGTGGAGTCCCACGCGGGCGCCATCGGCCTGATGCAGATTACCCCCGCCACCTTTGATTGGATCCGGTTCATGACCGGGTGGGACGAGCCGCTGACCTCGGAGGACTTAAACGATCCCGCGGTCAACATCAAATACGGCACTCAGCTCCTTTCCATTCTGCTGACCGAGTTTGAAACCCAGGACGAGGCGCTGGCCGCCTATAACGCGGGCCGTAGCCGGGTCAATCAATGGCTTAAAGACCCGGAGTGTTCGAAGGATGGGGAAACCTTATCGTACATTCCCATTGAAGAAACCCGCAATTATGTCAAGAAGGTAGAGGACGCGCGGCAAACCTACCAGCGTCTTTATTACGATACAGCCAGTTCGCAGAAATAAAAGAAAAACGCGGAAATTTTCCGCTGATGGAGGGATTTATCATGGAACAAAACTTTGACGCTCTGAAAAAGCAGCTGCTCATGACTCGCAAGAACCTAGCGGTGGGCCTCTCTGAGGGCGACGTGTCCAAAGCCGACGGGTACTGCGACGGGTACAAGGCATTTTTAGACCAGGCGAAAACCGAGCGGGAAGCGGTAAACTATGCCGAGAACGCCGCCCGGCAGGCGGGCTTCGTCCCCTTTGCCTATGGAAAACAATACGCGCCCAACGACAAGGTATACTTTGTCAACCGCGGCAAGGCGATCATTCTCGCCGTCATCGGCGAAAAGCCGCTGACCGAAGGGGTGCGCATCACCGCCGCCCATATTGATTCCCCCCGGATCGACTTAAAGCCCAACCCGGTCTATGAAGACGGGGAGCTTGCCTATTTCAAGACCCATTACTACGGCGGCATCAAAAAGTACCAGTGGACGGTAATGCCCTTGGCGCTTCACGGCCGCATCATCAAGAAGGACGGCTCTGCCGTGGACGTGTGCATCGGCGAGGA
Organism: Solibaculum intestinale; assembly: GCF_040096205.1. Lineage (NCBI taxonomy): Bacteria > Bacillati > Bacillota > Clostridia > Eubacteriales > Oscillospiraceae > Solibaculum > Solibaculum intestinale. The sequence continues at coordinate 109,057 of NZ_JBBMFD010000006.1, forward strand.
GGAGAGCGACCCGGTATTTTGCATCACCGACCTGCTGCCCCACCTGGCGGACGAACAGATGAAGCGCACGCTCGCCCAGGGTATCAAGGGCGAGGAGCTCAACGTGGTCATCGGTTCGCGTCCTCTGGGAGAAGCCAAGGCCAAGGAAGACGAGCTTGTAAAGCTCCATGTCCTGCGCTTGCTCAACGAAAAGTATGGCATCGTGGAAGCGGATTTCCTTTCCGCCGAGCTGACTCTGGTTCCCGCCCACAAAGCCAAGGACGTGGGTCTCGACCGGTCCCTTGTCGGCGCTTACGGTCATGACGACCGGGTGTGCGCCTACCCGGCCCTGACCGCCATTCTCGCGTGCGATCGGCCCAAACACACGGCGGTCACCGTCCTCACCGACAAGGAAGAAATCGGTTCGGACGGCAATACCGGCCTCAACTCCGCTTATCTGAAAGACTTTATCACCGCCCTGTCGGACGCGGCCGGCGTACCGTCCTACGTGGTGTTGGCCAACTCCGAATGCCTCTCGGCGGATGTAAACGCCGCCCTCGATCCCACCTGGCCGGACGTGAGCGAGCCGCGCAACAGCTCCTATGTCAACTACGGTGTAGTGGTCACCAAATACACCGGCGCCAGAGGCAAATCCGGCACCTCCGACGCTTCCGCCGAGTTTATGGGAAAGGTGCGCCGCCTGTTTGACGAGCACGGCATCAAGTGGCAGATTGGCGAGCTTGGCAAGGTGGACGCCGGCGGCGGAGGAACGGTGGCCATGTTCATCGCGTCGCTGAACGTGGACGTGGTGGACGTAGGGGTTCCGGTCCTCTCCATGCACGCCCCCTTTGAGCTGGTCAGCAAGCTGGACGTGTATATGGCCCATCAGGCATTTCATGTATTCTTCCAGGCATAAGCGGAAAAGAGGCACTGCTCTATATAGCAGTGCCTCTTTTCCTGCAGCCAACGTCCAACAGAAAACAAAACCGGTTTGCCTGTTGTTTGTTTGTGCAAGCCTGGAACACAGACGACAGGAATAGAAAATCCTGTATTCGAATCGCATTCCTAGTAAAACAGTAATTTCTTCAGCCGGCCTGGGGCCTTTTCCGGATTTTCCTCAGGAAGAAGAGAAACGGTTTTTGTAGCCGGATTAGATGCTTGTTCACTTACAAGCTATACGACTTTGAGGCTCTATTCTCTTTTTTCCTGTCCTTTTTTTTTCTTACTGCGCCGACTACGGCAGGAAATTCGATTTTATGGTGGTTTATAATTTAGCACTCTATTATATCGAGTGCTAAATTTACGGTTTGTTCATGATTCGAATGGACTTTTTTCATATTTGAGAGGTAGTATGCAGATAGCAACAAAAAGGGTGTGATGATATGAGCAAGACCGTATCCCGTATTCTGTGGGTAGTCGCCGGAGTGCTTTTGATGGCGGCCGGTGTGATCTGTCTGGCGTGGCCCGGCGTCGCGCTTACGACCCTGGCAGTCTTTTTAGGCATCGTAATGTTGATCTCCGGTGCGGTGGACATCGTTATCTTTGCCAAGGGACATACCTATATGCACGGCTCTGGCTGGTTTTTGGCGGATGGGATTCTCACCGTGATTTTGGCGCTTTTCGTCCTATTCAACCAGGCCTTTACCATGCTCACCTTGCCCTTTATTTTCGGTATGTGGCTCCTTTTCTCCGGTATTTCCAAGATCGTCAACTCCTTTGATCTGAAAATGATCGGTGTGCGGGGCTGGGGTTGGTTTTTGGCACTGGGTATCCTGTTCGTGGTAGGCGGATTTTTGTCCTTCCTGGACCCGGTGGCGGGCGCACTGACTTTGGGTGCCGTGACAGGTGTGATTTTGATTCTGCAGGGGATCGGGTCGGTCCTGCGAGCCTTCTTCTCAGGTCGTTTTCTGATGTAGAGCCTTTTTATGGAGAAACAAAAAGCGGAATCTGGACAACAGCGTTCAGGCTCCGCTTTTTTCTATTGCGTTTGTCCCGTCCTGTTCTTTTCTTCGCCGAACACTCGTGCAATCGGCGCCAAAAGCGTTTCCTTCCCCAGGTATTCCTCCGCCATCCGGTACGCTTTTGCCAGATCTAAAATATTGTCCCGGTCTCCGTGGCAGTCGCTTCCTAGAACTATGGGCATCCCGCATCGCAGAATGGACAGGGAACGGCGGCGAGTGAACATCTGTACCAGAGAATATCCATTGATCTGGATGATCAGGTCACTGTCCGCATACCGGCGAAGAAGATCCCGGCTGTTTTCTGCCGGGAAGCGTTCCAGATGGGCGATGATCGGCCGGAGTTTATGCTCCTCCATTACTTGGTCCAAAGAACGAAAGACTGCCCTGCCCCAGAAGGTGTAGGGCAGCTCGATGAGAATAAAGCGGGTTCCTTCGATGCAAAGCCGGTCTAGCCCTTCCAGCTCGGACACGCCGGTAGACAATTGTACCTCCGCGGCGGTCCGGATCTGCGGCACCGGCTTACCCCGTTCCGTTATGACCTCTTCGAGCCTTGCACGCGCTTTTTTCCGGCGGGCGAGGAATTCCTCAATGGAATTTTGCTTGAGATAAAAATGAGGCGATACCACCACGGTCTCTATTTTGTGGGCAAGCTCGGTTTGCAGCATCGCCATAGATTCCCGCGTGGTCTGGCAGCCGTGATCGGCCCGGGGAAGAAGATGAGAATGAAAATCCACATACATTAGGCATTCCTCTTTTCCATCGGAGAAAAAAGCCGGCCCTGGGATATTGAGTCCCAAGTCCGGCTGTTCTTTCCTCAGTTGTGATCGTTGTTCTTGGTCTTGTCCGTGTCGGAGTAGTACCGTGCGTATTTATAATGATACGCGTATCCATATTTATAGGTGTAGCCCGAACCTAGGTTGTGATGGCGGATGTCGTTGAGCACCATACCCACGATTTCCGCGCCCGCCTTATCCAAGCGTTCCACTGTATCGGTGATCATTCGAATGGTGCATTCCTCCTGTTTGATGACGAACACGACGGTGTTGACGTATTTCATCAGAAGCATAGCATCCGAAATGATACCTACCGGCGGCGTGTCGAAAATGATATAATCGTATTGCGCCTCTACCCCTTCGAGCAGTTCGTTAAAGTCGATCAGGGAGAGAAGGTTGGAGGATTCCTTGCTCGGATAGATGCACGGCAGAATATCGAACCCGTAGTCGGTCTTCAGAATGGCCGACTGAGCGGGAATTTCCTTTTCGATCAGAGAATGAATATCAATGGCGGCCTTATCCGGTGCAATCCGCCGGTAAACCGTGGGCCGCTTCAGGTCCACGTCTAGCAAAAGCACCCGCTTGCCCGCTTTTACCAAGCTCATAGCAGTATTGATAGCGACGGTGGACTTGCCTTCCGACTGATGGGTGCTGGTAATCATAAACCTCTTCACCTGTAGCTTTTCCAGCTCCCGCATCAGGATGATGGAATAGGAAGCGTAGGCTTCCAGAAAACTGTCGGAGATGTCGTTGTCGGTGACCAGATGGGCGCGTTTTTTGTCCCTTCCCTTGACGTGGGGAATTTCGCCGATCACTTCGCTGTCAAAGTTCTGCTCCACATCCCTGGCGTTTTTAATCTTGGTAAAGAGCAGGCTATAGACTACCACACCCAAGCACATGGCCAGAAATGCAACCACGGCGAAGACGAGAATATTCTTGAGCGGAGCGAAGGGGATGGGAGCGGTAGGCTCCTTGGGCTGGTCGAGCACGTTGACCGATCCGGTTTTCAAAGTATCGTTAATCACCTGAGGGGAATAGACCATCATTTGCTGAGCGATGTTATAAGAGAGCTTCGGATCCGTGGTGGTCACCTGGATTTTTACAAGAGGCGTGTTTTCCGTGACGGAAACCGAAACAAAGGACTTGACCTTCTCCGCCGACAAAGTCAGGTCCAAAGCGCTGCAAACCTGCTCCGCCACCCGGTCGCTCTTGACGATTTCCGAAAAGGTGTCCACCAGGCGCAGGGTATCGGTGGTGTTTAATGGGTTCGAGGACTGCTGGGTGACGTTGAACACCATAGTAGCAGTGGTGGTATATTGGGGAATATGGGTTGCATATGCATAAAAATATCCCCCGGCAGCGGCGGCGGCCGTCACCAGCAGGATCAGCCATTTTTTCCGCATCAGCCAATAGAGGAGATCGCCCAAAGAGAGCTCGTTGCGATCTGGGGAGCGTCTTTTTCGATTCATATCCGAAAACCTCATATTTCTAAATATTGCAAAGATTTTTTATCCATATCGTCGCAAGAATAAATTATAGCTTTTTTATCGAACCATGTCAATTCGGGAAAATGTTGCCTTGCTTGTCCGTTTGGACTCCGGGTGCCCGTTTCAATGAGCCGGATCTTCAGAGAAGCACAACGCAAAGCCCCGCCGTGAGAATCTGCAGCGCCAGGATCGCCGGAAGACCCGCCATGAATTTTTTGTGCCGGGTTTTGTGACGGATGAGCAGCATGCTCGCAAGCATAGCCAAAGCCCCGCCAAGGGCCGCCACCGTAAACAGGGTGCTTTCCGGAATTCTCCAGTGTCCCTGTCTGGCCGCACGTTTGTCGTAAAGAGTGAGGGTAAGTGCCGCCCCGTTTGCCAGCAGCCAATACCAGAGGAAAACCGCAAGATCGTTTTGAGGCATAGGGAGCCTGCCTTTCCGCCAAAGTCCGGCAGTATTTTGACAAAGTTTTAGCCTTAACCATATTATAATGAGATTGTTTGTTTGTCAACGAAAACAGTACCCGCACAAGTCGATGGAACTCAGAAAAGAGGCGGCGCCAATGAAATCCATTCGTTTTATTATAACCATTCTGCTCGGTGTATTCCTTCTGTCCGGCTGCACCTTGTCCTCGGCCCCTTCCGGCGTGGAGACGCTCGGCTCCCTTTACGCACCGGTGAAAGAGGACGAGCCGGACTTTGCCTATCCCCAGTCGGCCCTGCTGACGCCCAAAGTTTCCGGCGGCGCTCCTTCGTCTCAGGACGAGCTGCGCGGCGTGTGGATTTCCTATCTGGAGCTTGGGTTCCAGGGCCTCGATGAGGCGGCGGCTGCCGCCCGCCTTGCGTCCATGTTCGATCAAATCAGCGCCTTCGGGCTGAACACGGTGTTTTTTCAGGTTCGCCCCTTTGCCGACGCCCTTTATCCCACCGAGCTTTTCCCCTTCTCCCATCTGCTCACCGGCGAGCAGGGGAAGGACCCCGGCTACGACCTTTTACAGCTGGCCGTCACCGCCGCCCATGAGCGGGGTCTGAAGCTGCACGCTTGGCTCAACCCCTACCGTATCCAGCTCAACACCGGCGAGGTCTTGGTGCCCGAAGCTCTCGATACCGACGGCCCCTACGCCAAATGGAGTGAGGCGGGCTGGGTGGTGCAGACGGGCAGCGGCCAGTATTTGAATCCCAGCATCGCCGAGGTCCGGGACCTGATTGCCCGGGGCGCGGCGGAGGTGGTGAGCAGGTATGGGGTAGACGGCGTCCAGTTCGACGATTATTTCTATCCCGACGACTTCGGCGACAGCGACCAGGCCCAGTACGACGCCTATGTAGCGGCGGGAGGCGCCCTGTCGCGCGACGACTGGCGGCGCGAACAGGTAAACGAGCTGATGAAAGCGGTTTACAGCGCCGTCAAGGCGGCCAATTCTGCCGCGGTTTTTGGTGTCAGCCCAGCGGCGGACATTGAGAAAAACTATGCAAACAAATATGCCGACGTAGCCAAATGGGGAAGCGAACCGGGCTATGTGGATTACCTGATGCCGCAGGACTATTTCGGCTTTGAAAACGCAAAAATGCCCTTTGAGGCTGTAGCGGAGGAATGGTCGAAACTGGTGACTGCGCCTGAGGTGCGGTATTATCTCGGTCTGGCCGCCTACAAAACCGGGGAAGAGGACGCCTATGCCGGCACGGGAAAGGGGGAATGGCAGACTCACGACGACATTCTCAAGCGGCAGGTGGAGTTCAGCCGCCAAATTGCAAACTGCAGCGGTTTTTCCATTTACAGCTATTCCTCTCTGTTCGGGGAGAATCCGAATGCCATTCGTCAAACAGAAAGAAACAATTTATCCAGCTTATTGAAATAAACTACACAAAAGCAAGGGCTGACCGCCGGGATTCGCTGATAAAATGCCGAAAACCGGCGGTTTTTTGCAAAGTTTACAGATTATTAATTGTAATTTTCCCCTGCAGTCTGTAAACTGACTCTATTATGTAAATACTGTAGACGGACGTAAAAGCAAAATGAGACGTTTTGCTTTTTTCTTCTGCCAAAATACAGGACAAAACCATTGCACAAGGGAATGAAGTGAGCGGGTGTTCGGATATATCAAGCCCTTTCAGCCCAATCTAAGGGTGAAGGAATTCGAAATGTATAAGGGTGTTTACTGCGCCTTGTGCAAATGCATGGGGCGGGAGTATGGCATTCTCTCCCGGATGACCCTCAATTACGATTTTGCGTTTCTCGCCATGCTGGGCCTGTCGGTTCAGGAGACGTGCGCGGGCTTCGAGCGGCAGCGGTGCCTCTTTAACCCGCTCAAAAAGTGCCTGTGCTGCAAGGGCGGAGAGGCTTTTTCCTTTTCTGCCGCGGCTTCCATGGTGATGCTCTATTATAAGCTCAAGGATAACGTGGCCGACCAGACTTTTCTAAAATCCATCCCCGCCCGGCTCGCCCTTCCCTATGCGGCGCATATGCGCAAGAAGGCAAGGAAACGGTACGAAGCCCTGGATGGGGTGATGGAGGAATACATCGAGGCCCAGGGCAGGGTGGAGGCGGAGAATACCCAAAGCGTGGACGAGGCCGCCGTGCCCACCGCCCGGATGCTCTCAAAGGTATGCGCCATGCTTTCCGGGGACGAGCGGGAGAAACGAGTTCTTACCCGGCTGGGATACTGCCTGGGCCGCTGGATTTATCTCATCGACGCGGCGGACGACATGCAAAAGGATTTCGCAAGCGGCAACTACAATGTGTTCCTGCGAAGAAGCGGGATTACCAAGGAAAACGAAATCCCCGGGGCAAGGGAGTACGCCGAACAGGTGCTGGAACGCACCGAAGTAGAGGCGGCTGCCACCTTCGATTTGCTGGAGGAGAAACGCTTCGGGCCGATTTTGGAGAATATTTTTTACGAGGGGCTGCCGATGGTGGCCAGGCGGGTGTTTCACCCGGTTGAGAAGAATCCATCCCCCAAAGGACGGCGCCGCCAGGCAGAACAGGAAAAGAGCGGCTTAAAGAAAACGGAGGTGAGCGGCGAATGACCGATCCTTATAAGGTTCTGGGAGTCTCGCCCAATGCAAGCGATGAGGAAGTAAAAACGGCGTACCGGGAATTGGCGAAAAAGTACCATCCCGACCGGTATGGAAACAATCCCCTGTCCGATCTGGCGCAGGAAAAGATGCAGGAGATCAACGCCGCATATGATCAGATCATGAAGCTGCGCCGCGGCGGTGCTTCCGGTTCCTCCGGCGGTTCTTCCTATGGCGGGTCGTCTTACGGCGGTTCTTCCCAGTTTCGGGACATTCGCAATATGATTAACGCCAACCGCATCGAGGACGCCGACCAGCTGCTCGACGGGGTGCCTGGCCCCAGCCGGGACGCGGAGTGGTACTTTCTCAAGGGAAGCGTGCTGTATAAGCGGGGCTGGCTGGAAGAGGCCTACACCCACTTTGCCACCGCCAACCGTATGGACCCGAACAATGCCGAATACCGCGCGGCTCTCAACCAGCTGCAATGGCAGAGAAACGCCGGCGGCTACCGCGCCAACCCCTACGGCAATCGGGGCGGCGCGCCGGCGCAAACCGGCTGTTCGGCGTGCGACATGTGCTCAAGCTTGATCTGTGCGGACTGCTGCTGCGAATGCATGGGCGGAGACCTGATCAGTTGCTGTTAGATTCAGATAGGAGGGAAGGGTGCCGATGAAAAGCAGTCAGAAGCTGGCTTTTGGCGGAATCCTGACGGCCTTGTCGGTGGTCGTCATGCTTTTAAGCTTCTTTTCCATTGCCGACTATGCGCTGCCCGCTATTGCGGGAGTGCTGCTGATTCCGGCGGTCATTGAGATGGGGAGCAGCCGGGCGCTGGGTGTTTATGCGGCTACGGCGGTTCTCTCTTTCTTTCTGGCGCCCAGCAAGGAAGCCGCTGTGATGTATATTGCTTTTCTCGGCTACTACCCGGTTTTAAAGGGCGCGATCGAACGGCTTGGAAAGCTGTGGCTGGAATGGGTCATCAAGCTCATGGTGTTCAATGCAGCCTGTGTGTCGGCCTATTACGTGGTCACCAACGTGCTGGGCATCCCGGAGGACATCCTGGAGGTGTTCGGCGCTTACGGGCCTCTGGTTCTGCTTTTGCTTGCAAACGTCACCTTCGTCATTTACGACATCGGCGTCACCCGGCTGATCGCCCTTTACGTCCACCGGATGCAAAAGACGGTGCGCAAATTGTTTCATGGAACATAACGAAGCCAAAAACGAACACGGTTTTCCGTTCTTACCTGGCAGGGAAGACACGGGAAACCGTTTTTTTACGCTGGAATCGGCCTTACCGCAGCGCTCGCTGCGCATGAAGTTTTTCTTTATACGGCCGCTGGAAGGGCCTGTGAAGAGGGCCGCCCCAAGGCGGCAAAGACCCTTTTCCCGGGAAATTCTCTTGTCGCATAACCGGACGGCATCTGCTTTGTGCTTCACAAAAGGACGCGGTGCGGCACTGTCCCTATGAGGTGGGAGAGGTTTTATGCGCCCTCAAGCCGAAAAGTCCGGGCCTTTAGGAAAAATTATGCCGGTCCTTCGGCGCTTTTTTGTATAAATAGGTGGAAAACCAGACGAAACCCCGTCCTTTTTGTGACAGGCAGGAATTTTTCGTTGAATTGTGTCGAGGAGGATGGTATAATAAGCAGAACCGGCCGAATAATATGCGGATTTTCAAATGATTGGAAAATTTCCGCGCGGCGGGTCTATTTTTACATAAAAGGAGGAAATCAAAACGCATGTCGTTTTCCTTTCCAAAGCTGATAATCGTCTGCGGCCATTACGGCACAGGCAAAACAAACCTTTCCCTCAACCTGGCCCACCAGCTTCGCAGTGAGGGCAAATCCGTCACGCTGGTAGATTTGGACGTGGTCAATCCTTACTTTCGCTCTTCCGATTATACCGAAGAGCTGGAGAGCCTTGGCATCCACGTGCTGGCCCCCGGCGGCGCCGGCACCACGCTGGACATCCCGGCCCTCCCGGCGAGCATCTTCTCCGTGTTCGACACGGATGCGGACCATGTGATCTTCGACACCGGCGGGGACGATGCGGGCGTAACGGCCCTGGGCCGTTTTTCCGGCCGGATCAAGGAGGCCGGGGACTATGCCATGCTCTACGTGATCAACAAATATCGGGTGCTCACCACCACCGCCGAAGAAGCGGCCTCCCTGCTCCCGGAAATTGAGGCGGCCAGCCGCCTGAAGGCCACCGGGCTTGTCAACAACTCCCACATGTCCCGGCAGACCACCGCCGCCGACGTACTCGCGTCGGTCCCCTTTGCCGACGAGGTATCCCGTTTAACCGGGCTGCCCGTCTTGTTTACAACGGCTCCTCCGGCCGCCGCGGGTTCGCTCGCCGGCCGGATCGGCAATATAGTAGAAGCCCAGATCTATGTCAAATTCCCCTGGGAAAATTCTTAAGCTGGAGGTGCTTTGGATGGCAAAAATCACCGTAAAGGCTGATACCTGCAAGGGCTGCGGCCTTTGCATGACCGCCTGCCCGCGAAAAATCATCGGATTTGACCGGGACAAGATCAACAGCAAGGGCTATCACCCGGCTGTTCTTCTCGACGAAGAAAAATGTATTGGCTGCGCCATGTGTGCACAGATGTGCCCGGATTGCGCAATCATCGTGGAAAGGTAGTGAAGAAATGGCAGAACGAGTATTGATGAAGGGCAACGAAGCGTTGGCCGAGGCCGCCATCCAGGCGGGCTGCCGCCACTTCTTCGGTTACCCGATCACCCCCCAGACGGAAGTCGCGGCCTACATGGCCAAGCGCATGCCGAAAATCGGCGGAACCTATTTGCAGGCGGAGTCGGAAGTCGCCGCCATCAACATGGTGCTCGGCGCCGCTTCGGCGGGCGTGCGGGCCCTGACCTCGTCCTCCTCTCCCGGCATCAGCCTGAAGACCGAGGGCATTTCCTACATCGCGGGCTCCGACCTGCCCTGCGTCATCATCAACGTTCAGCGCGGCGGCCCGGGCCTCGGCGGCATCCAGCCCTCCCAGGCGGACTACTGGCAGGCCACCCGCGCCCCCGGCCACGGCGATTTGCATGTGCTGGTGTTCGCCCCGTCCACCGTGCAGGAAATGGTGGACCTGGTGATGGACGCCTTCGACATGGCGGACCTGTACCGTATGCCCGCCATGATCCTGGCGGACGGTGCTCTCGGCCAGATGATGGAACCCGTGGAAATCAAGGAGCGCCCCAAGCGCGACCTTCCCGAAAAGACCTGGGCTGCCAACGGCCATGAGAATAAGCGCCCGCATAACATCGTAAACTCTCTCTACTTAACTCCCGGCGACTTGGAGGCTCTGGTCAAGGAGCGCTTTGCGCGCTATGACCTCATTAAGTCCAAGGAGCAGCGGTCGGAGAGCTATATGGCGGACGATGCGGAGTTCATCGTGGTCGCCTACGGCGCTTCTTCCCGTGTTTGTAAGAGTGCGGTAAAGGCCGCCCGCGCCGAGGGCATCAGGGTGGGCCTCATCCGCCCGATCACTCTGTGGCCCTTCCCGGTGGACGCCATCCAGGAAGCGGCGAAAACCGCCAAGCATTTCCTCACCGTGGAAATGAGCATGGGCCAGATGGTGGACGACGTCCGCCTGGCCGTCAACGGCGCCGTGCCGGTGAGCTTCTTCGGCCATACCGGCGGCATCATCCCCAGCCCCGCCGAGGTGCTCGGGGAAATTAAGAAACTTGCAGGAGGTGCGAAATAATGGCGATCGTGTTTGAGAAACCTCATGCATTGACCGACGTGCCCACCCATTACTGCCCGGGCTGCACCCACGGCATCATCCACCGCTTGGTGGCGGAGGTCATGGACGAGCTGGGCATCGAAGGCCAGACCATCGGCGTGGCTCCCGTGGGCTGCTCGGTGCTTGCCTATAACTATTTCGGATGCGATATGGTGGAGGCCCCCCACGGCCGCGCCCCGGCGGTCGCCACCGGCTTAAAGCGCGCCCTGCCCGACCGGGTCGTGTTCTCCTACCAGGGCGACGGCGACCTTGCCGCCATCGGTACGGCTGAAACCGTCCATGCCGCCACCCGCGGGGAGAACATCACCGTCATCTTTGTCAACAATGCCATTTACGGCATGACCGGCGGCCAGATGGCTCCCACCACCCTGCCCGGCCAGGTCACCCAGACCACCCCCTACGGCCGTGACGTGAAGGTGGCCGGCAACCCCATCCGCGTCTGCGAAATGCTCTCCACCCTCGACGGCGTGGCTTTAGCCCAGCGCGTGTCGGTGGACTGCGTGAAAAACATCCAGGTGGCCAAGAAGGCCATCCGCAAGGGCTTTGAGAACCAGATCAACAAACGCGGCTATTCCATCATTGAGGTGATCTCCTCCTGCCCGACCAACTGGGGCCTGACCCCGGTGGAGGCCCTTGACTGGCTGCGGGAGAACATGCTGCCCTACTATCCGCTGGGCGTATATAAGGATACCAGTGAGGAGGCAAAGGGAAATGAGTAAGAATTTCAATATGGTCCTGGCAGGCTTCGGCGGCCAGGGTATCCTCTTTGCCGGTAAGGTCATCGCGTACGCCGGCCTGATGGACGGCCAGGAGGTCTCCTGGCTGCCCTCCTACGGCCCGGAAATGCGCGGCGGCACCGCCAATTGCAGCGTTTGTTTGTCCGACGAGCCCATCGGCTCGCCCCAGGTGCTCAACCCCGACGTGCTCATCGCCATGAACCTGCCCTCTTATGAGAAGTTCATCAAAGCGGTGGTCCCCGGCGGCAAGGTGTTTATCGATAGTTCCCTGATTTCCGGCAAGGTGGACAGGGAGGACGTGGAGGCTTTCTATGTCCCCGCCACCACTCTGGCGGAAGAAAATGACCTCAAGGGCCTGGCGAACATCATTCTGCTCGGCAAGGTGTTTAAGGAAGTGGGCTTCTCCTCGGAGGAAGCGCTTCACAAGGCCATTGAAAAATGCGTTCCGGCCCGCAAGGCTCATTTGAAGGACGCGAACCTGAAGGCCATCCAGATGGGTATGAGCCTGTAAGCTTTGGATAAGGAAAACGCCGTACCGCATATGCGGTACGGCGTTTTTGGTTTGGATGGGGAACGAGGGAGAGGTCAGCGGTTGACCTCGGGGTTGTCGGTGCGGCCAACCAGGTAGTCGATGGACACGCCGAAGTATTCGGCCAATGCCTTGGTCGTAGAGGTCAGCGGATCTAGCTCACCGGCTTCATAATGACGATAGTTGCGCTCGGTAATGCCAATAATTTCTGCAATCTGTTTTTGTGTAATCCCTTTTTCTTTCCGGAGTTTCGTCAAAACATTCGCATCGATAATCATAAAATACCTCATAAAATAGTATTGACAGGAAATCCATTTCCTATTATAATGATATCAGGAAATGGATTTCCTGTCGTTGATGTCTACCGGTTGACCTCGGGGTTGTCGGTGCGGCCAACCAGGTAGTCGATGGACACGCCGAAGTATTCGGCAAGAGCAAGCAGACCATGGTAATCGGGGAATCCCTTGCCACCCTCATAGTATTGATAAGCGCGGCAGGTAAGGCCGAGATGATCCGCTACCACCTGCTGTGTAACGTGTTTTTCTTTTCGTTGCTCTTTTAGCCTGTCTCCAAAGATATTCATATTTTTCACCCCATCAAGCATTGACACGAAGAAAAATTTCGCTTATTATAATGACATAGCGAAAAATAATTTCGTAAATCGAGAATTGACTTATATAAATAAGGTCAATTATTTCTCATTTTACCATATACAAATACAAAGTTCAATTTTGGAAGCATCGAATAGCAATCTACCGGTTGACCTCAGGGTTCTCGGTGCGGCCAACCAGGTAGTCAATGGACACGCCGAAGTATTCGGCGATGGCCAAAAGATTGTCATAGCTGGGCTTGCTGGCGGCAAGCTCCAAATTCTGATATTGCCGCTCGGAAATCTCTAACGCCTGCGCCATTTGCACCTGTGTCAGACAGTGGGAAGCGCGCAGCAGGCGGATACGCTCGGAAAAAATCATCATGCACCTCGCTGAAAAGTTATTATCACGCAATATATTTCGTGATAATATAAGGATACACGAAATAAGTTGCGTAATTCTATCGGTTGACTTCCGGGTTCTCGGTGCGGCCGAATAAATAGTCCAGCGAAATTCCCAGATATTCCGCGATGGAAAGGAGCCGGTTGCCGTCGGGGAATCGCTCGCCCGTTTCATAGTTTTGATAAGCGCGGGACGTAATCGAAAGAAAAGCAGCGATCTCTTTCACCGAAATATTTTTTGCTTTGCGGCTTTCCCGCAGGCGGCTGCCAAAGATATTCACAAATTTCACCTCTGAACACTTGATAAGAACAAAACGTTCTGCTACAATAATAGCAAATAAGAACAAATTGTTCTTAAAAGATGTAGTTTTCTTATCGTCATCTGTGAAAGGGCAATTCTATCGGTTGACCTCGGGGTTATCGGTGCGGCCAACCAGATAGTCGATGGACACGCCCAGATAATTGGCCAACACAATCAGGTTCTCAAAATCCGGGTATCGTTCTCCGGCTTCGTAGTATTGATAAGAACGCAACGTAATTCCCAGCACTTTCGCCACATCATTCTGGTATACCTTTTTCCTATTCCGTTCTTTTTTGATCCGTTCTGCGAAAGTATTCATTTTTTTCACCTCATATCTGTTGACATGAACAAAACATGCATATATAATAGAAATGCGATACGAACAAAATATGCACACGAAACAGCTTGTTCGCATAATTAAATTTAATATATCATATACGAACATTATGTTCAACTAATTTGAGGTGAAAACAATGCAAAAAATGCTGGAAGACCTGTACTTCAACGGCTTTGATTGGGGCGACCCGCCCCGGTCGCCCGAGTACCGCGAGGCGAGAAAGAACCTCGAGCATGCGCACCAAGAGCTTTTGCGCGCCATCGGCGAGGAAAACCGCCCCCTGCTCAACCGGTTCCTCAACGCCAAGGGCGACGTTGCTTCCTTTGAAGGCTGTCAGATTTTCATCGAGGGCTTCCGCCTGGGCGCCGGCCTTATGATTGACACCCTCTATCCGGAAAAATGACGGATTTCCTTGAAAATTCCCCTTGCATCGGCTGGGGGATTGTGGTATAATTCTCTAGCGCAAATTCATTTCACACGTGTGCCCATGTTCCACGCCGGTGCCGCCTTCGGCGGTTGCGGGGAATGGCAAGGCATGCGGAGGAAAAACTAAGGAGGATTTTGTAAATGGCAGTCGTATCTATGAAGCAGCTCCTGGAGGCCGGTGTTCACTTCGGTCACCAGACCCGTCGGTGGAACCCGAAGATGGCGCCGTATATCTTTACCGAGCGCAACGGCATCTACATCATCGATTTGCAGAAGACCGTGCGCAAGCTGGAAGAGGCGTATATGTTCATCCGCCAGCTTTCGGAAAACGGCGAATCGGTGCTCTTTGTCGGCACCAAGAAGCAGGCCCAGGAGTCCATTCGTGAGGAAGCCCAGCGTGCCGGTGCACACTATGTTAACGCCAGATGGCTCGGCGGTATGCTCACCAACTTCCGCACCATCCAAAACCGCATCCGCCGTCTTGCCCAGCTTCGCAAGATGGAAGAGGACGGCACCTTTGATCTCCTTCCTAAGAAGGAAGTCATCAAGCTGAACTTGGAAATTGAAAAGCTCGAGAAGTTCCTGGGCGGCATCAAGGAAATGAAGAAGCTGCCGGGCGCTCTCTTTGTGGTGGACCCGCGCAAGGAAAAGATTGCCGTTGCCGAAGCCAGAAAGCTCGGCATCCCGGTGGTCGCCATCGTGGACACCAACTGTGATCCGGACGAGATTGATTACGTGATCCCCGGCAATGACGACGCCATCCGTGCCGTCAAGCTGATTTCCGCCACCATGGCCAACGCCATCATCGAAGGCCGCCAGGGTGCGCAGGCGGAGGAAGCCGCCGCGCAGAAGGCCGAGGCGGAAGCCGAAGAAGACGCCGAAACGAAGGCGTAAGCAATTTGTATTGAAAAAAGTGCCCGGGCTTTCGGAGGGGGATAGGCTTCCTATCCTATGGGAACTCCTTTTGCGCGGGCATTTTTCGGGCATAACGAAAAAAGAAACAAAATCCATAGGAGGAATGAAAACAATGGCAGCGTTTACTGCAAAAGATGTAGCCGCCCTTCGTGAGAAGACCGGCTGCGGCATGATGGACTGTAAAAAGGCCTTGACGACGGCCGACGGCGATATGGAGAAAGCAATTGAATTTCTGCGCGAGAAGGGGCTCGCGGCGGCGGCGAAGAAATCCGGCCGCATTGCGGCGGAGGGCGTTGTGTACGCCACCGCCAACGACAAGGCTGGCGTCGTGATCGAGGTCAACTCCGAGACCGACTTTGTGGGCAAGAACGCCGATTTCCAGGCGTTTGTCGCCACCCTGGCCAACACCGTTCTTGAGCAGAACCCCGCGGATGTGGACGCTCTGTCCGCTTGCAAGCCCGCCGGTTCCGACCTGACGGTGGCCGACCTGCTCCGGGAAAAGATCCTCGTCATCGGGGAGAACATCAAGATCCGCCGTTTTGCCCGCTATGACGGCGTGGTTTCCACCTATGTCCACGGCGGCGGCCGTATCGGCGTCATGGTCAGCTTTGACCTGGACGGCGTGGATGCTTCCAATGAGAAGTTCCAGGAGTGCGCGAAGGACGTGGCGATGCAGATCGCGGCCCTGGGTGCGCCCTACCTGAACCGGGAATCCGTCCCGGCGGAGACCGTCGAGAAGGAAAAGGAAATCCTCATCACCCAGATCAAGAACGATCCGAAGAACAGCAAGAAGCCGGAAAACATCATTGAGAAGATGGTGGAAGGCCGCATCGGCAAGTTCTTTGAGAACAACTGCCTCATGGACCAGGCGTTCGTCAAGGACGGCAGCATGACCGTGGGCCAGTATATTGACTCGGTCGCCAAGGAACTGGGCGGCAAGATCACCGCCACCGCTTTCACCCGCTTTGAGAAGGGCGAAGGCCTCCAGAAACGCGAGGACGATTTTGCCAGCGAAGTCGCCGGTATGATTAAATAAGCGTTTGAAAATCAGAACCGCCCCTTCCTTTATGGAAGGGGCGATTTTTACGTTGGCTGGGAAAACGCCGGGCCGCGGCCATCGGATTCATGAATACCGGCCAGCGCTTGAAGACGCGATTGCTTTCTGCATGACCTGCCTTGCAGCCCGCAAACAGAAGAATCGAGTCCCCTTTCATCACCAACAAAAAGGGCCGCACGGAAATCACCGTGCGGCCCTTTTTTCGTCAGATTAAGAAGGAAACCAGCGTGTCCACCGAGGACTCGTTGCGCGGGCAGGGGAACATCCCGATGAGCTTCAAGTCCCACTGCTCCTCGTGGGTGACCGTGGCCCCCGGCTGAACCTCACACAACTCGCCCAAAGATTCCAGCTCCAAAAAGTAGTTGCCCGTGTAAGTCTCGAAATTCACGCCAAAGTCCGGATACATCCCATCCGCCTGCCAGGGAGCGAACTTCTTAATAAACGCAATGGATTGGTTCAGGTACACCGCCCAGCCGGCCTCGTTGTTGGTACCGATTTTGAAGGCACGGTGGTTGAAGGGGTCCTGCTGGAGGGTGATGTACCGGTCGCCGAAGTAAACCCGGCTGTCGGCCAGATTGGTGTAAGGCCAGACCGGCATGACACGGTTTGCCAGCAGCCCCGTTTCCGCCGTGGCCTGGGGAATGATGGCCACTCCGCCGGGCGCCATCTGGGTGATGGCCCAGGGGGCAAAGGTTTGGGCTTCCTTGCCGGTGTTCGTAATGCGGTGGATGATCTGTACGCTCGCGCCGATGCCGAAGGAAAGCTCCATTTGGTGCTGCACATGGTTGTGCCGCTGCTTAGGCGGGGTGAAGACGGCGCCGGTCTCAGTCTGTTCCCACTTGACCGGGTCGTTGTCCGGGTAGTGGGACTTGATGTCGTCCTCCGGACTTGTCCACAGCCGGTGGCCGCCGTAGAAATGATATACGCTGCCGTCCCCGTAGACTTCCTCCAAGGCCGGATCTTCTATGCTGGTGTCCCGGTCCAGGTCGGTGAACAGCAGGTTTTCCCCGCCGTTGAAGCCGAACCAGATGATACGGGGCCCCACATCCACCGTGACGAAAGCGGTGACTACCCCGTTGGAGAGAGACAGGCAGTTTCCGTAATTTTCATAGGTAAGCATTCGAAGCTGAACAGACATGGTTTCGTTCCTCCTGCTCTTTATCGTTTGATCAGTTGATAGGTTTCCTCGCCGCCGCAGGGCTGTACCCGCGGGGCCGCCAAGCCGAACAGGTCGGCGGCTCTGCTTTCCAAATTAAACACGATTTGCGCCCGCTTGTCAAGGGAGGAAATCTGCCCGTACCGGCCGACAATGGGGAGCCGCGCGGATTTTCCCGCCCGCTTAAGCACTTCATAGCCCCGCCCGTTGGCGCCCAGAACCCGCAGATAAGGGGGCGGCTCTCTGGTTAAGTCCGCAGTCAGCCCCAGAAACCCCGCCAGACAGATGCGGCGGATGCGGGCGTGGGAATACCGCTTGGTTTTGACGAGGTCATAGAGCTCCTCTAAGCTCTGCGCCTTGCGTACCGCGTCATAAAGCCGGTTTTCAAGCCCTTCCGACAGGTCGGGGAGCCGTCCCAGCTCTTCGAGTTTTTTTACGCGCAGGAAGGCCAGCACCGCCCGTTCCAGATTGCAAAGCCCGGCCGGAGCCCGCCCCGCCTCCAGCTCTTCTTTTAAGATAGAGAAACTTTCGAGCGGGAGAAAAGCGGCCGCCCCGTCCAAATCCCCGTTTTCGATCCGCGCCCGTACAAAAGAAGCGCTGGCAAACCCCTCCGCCGTCTCGACGCCGTCATGCCCCGCTCCTTTCCGGCGCACACAGACCGGCTGGATGGGGGAGGACAGGATGGACAAAGCCGCCAAATATTCGAGGGCCAGCGTGTCGTTTGGAGCAGAGAGAGGAGCGGCCAGGGAAGGGCAGGCCTCCTCCATCGCCATGGCCCGCGCTTTCGCAAAGGGAAGGCCGGCCGCCAGCTTTTCCTTGAGAAGAAGAGAAAAGCCATCCGAAGAGAGGGCTTTGGCGCAGGCGGTGAGCAAGGGAAGGTCCCCGCATTCGCTGCCAAAGCTCAGAAGGTCCACACAGGAAAGGGCGTTTAGCAGGAAAACCCCGCCTCTGGCAAAGGTTTGAGCTGGGGCCATGGCCCAGGGAAGAGGCAGCTCAAGGACCAGGTCCGCCCCACCGGCTAAGGCCGCCTTCACCCGCGCCTCTTTGGAGAACAGAGCCGGCTCCCCCCGCTGCACATAGTTGCCGCTTATCACGCAGACGATGTGAGTGGCGCCCATCTCCCGGGTCTTTTGGATGTGGTAGGCGTGGCCATGGTGAAAGGGATTGTATTCGGCAATTATTCCTGCAATCCGCACGGTTTTCCTCCGTTCTTTGGATACAAAGTGGCTTGAAATATCGGGAAAAATATACTATCATATAAATGTTATAGACTATTGTACACCAATGGGGACATGGTGACAATCCCCTGGAAAATAGTAGGAGGAACGAAATGAAAATTCTGGTTATCAACGCAGGCAGTTCATCGCTGAAATATCAGCTGATTGACATGAAGGACGAAAGCGTCATCGCAAAAGGGCTTTGCGAGCGCATCGGCATCGGCGGGCACATCCGTCACACCACCGCCGATGGCAGACAGGTGGAGTACGACATCAATCTTCCCACCCATACCGACGCCTTTAAAGAGGTGGAGAAGGTGCTGACCACCGGCAAGGCCGCTGTGATTTCCAGCATGAGTGAAATTTCCGCCGTGGGCCACCGCATCGTGCAGGGCGGCGCCATCTTCAAGCATTCCGAGCTTGTGACTGAGAAGACCATCGAAGGCATCCAGAGCCTGATTCCGCTGGCCCCCCTTCACAACCACGCCCACATCCAGGGCATTCTTGCCTGCCGTGAGGCGCTGGGCCCGGAGATTCCGGAAGTGGTCGTTTTCGATACCTCCTTCCATTCCACCATGCCTCCCGAGGCGTATATGTTCGCCATCCCCTATGAATATTATGAGAAGTACCAGATCCGCCGCTACGGCTTCCACGGCACTTCTCACCGCTATGTGACCGCCCGCTGCCTCCAGGTAATGGGCAAGCCCGCCCAGGGCACCAAGATCATCACCTGTCACCTGGGCAACGGTTCCTCCCTGGCGGCGGTCAAGGATGGCAAGGTTATTGACACTACCATGGGCCTGACTCCGCTGGACGGCTTTATCATGGGAACCCGCACCGGTACCTTGGATCCCTCGGTGGTCACCTTCATCGCGGAAAAGGAGAACCTGTCCGGCGCGCAGCTTTCCGAACTCTTCAATAAGAAGTCGGGTATGCTGGGCATTTCCGGCGTTTCCAGCGACAACCGGGACATCGAGAAGGCCGCACAGGAAGGCAATGAGCGCGCCATTCTCGCCCAGAAGATGCAGCGTTATCAGATCCGCAAGTTTGTCGGCGCTTTTGCCGCCGCTCTTGACGGGGTAGACGCCATCGTCTTTACCGGCGGCATCGGTGAAAACTCCGCTGAGTTGCGCGAGGACGTGTGCAAAAATATCTCCTTCATGGGCGTGAAGATCAACGACGCGCTCAACAAGGAAACCATCCGCGGCAAGGAAGCGGAAATTTCCACTCCCGATTCCGCCGTGAAGGTGTACGTCATCCCCACCAATGAAGAACTGGTTATCGCCCGCGATACCAAGGAAATTGTAGAAGGTATGCAGAAATAAGTCTCAAAACGCAGTTCGCCCGGCCGGGAAAGCTCCCCGGCCGGGCGTTTTTTCATACATGAAACAGGAAAAGGGCGGTTTTCCGGCTTTCAGGTGATTGCTGTGCTAAGGCTGGGGACGCAGCCGCTCCTGCATGATAGAGCATACCAGCTCCTTCTCCACCTGAGTCAGCCGCCCGTACCCGTCGAGAAACTGCTTTTCCTCCTGGGAAAGGTCCTCCTTGTATAAAGGCTTTCCCTTTTCTTCCCCCAGGAGATCGTCAATGGACACCTGGAAAAAAGCAGCGATCTGTTTGATGATATAAATGTCCGGCTCCACTAAGCCCATCTCGTATTTGCTGATAGAAGCCTGAGAAATATGAAGCAGCTCAGCCAGCTCCTGCTGGTTGAGGCGGCGGGACCTGCGCAGGGCTTTTAGGTTTCGCAACATAAAAATCCCTCCCGATGGAACCGATGGCGGCGCCCAATCGGAAGCGGCGAGCGCTTTGCTGGGAATAGGAAAATCTCCATCGTTTCCGATAAAATATGTCATTTTTACCAAGCCTATTATACACGGATTTTCCATAATTGTAAAGGCAATGTGAAAATTGTCCAAAAAATCACAAAGGCCGGCCGAAAAAAGCCGGCCGGCCTCCATTCCCTTATTCCTGTGGCTGCTCGTTCATCCACTTCACAAAACGCCGGATCCCTTCCTCAAACGGAGTGGACGGGCAGTACCCCAGCACCCGACGCGCTTTGCTTACATCCGCGTAGGTCACATTCACGTCCCCCGACTGGGCCGGAAGCCGTTCCAGCTTTGCCCGGACGCCCAGGACGTTTTCCAGCGTCCTCACCATTTCGGACAGGGAAATGGTGTTGGATTCTCCCAGGTTAAACACCTCAAACCGGCTGCCCTCGCCTTTGGTCCAGGCAAGCGCCCGCATCACGCCGTCCACAATGTCGTCGATATAGGTGTAATCCCGCCGGCTGGTGCCGTCGCCGTAGAAGGGAATGGGTTCTCCAGCGAGCATACGGCGGGTAAACTTGTGGATGGCCAGATCCGGGCGCTGGCGCGGACCATAGACGGTGAAAAAGCGCAGGCACGCGGTCTTGATCCCGTAAAGATGATGCCAGGTGTGGCACAGCAGTTCCCCCGCCTTTTTGGTGGCGGCGTAAGGGGAGATGGGCTTGTCCACAAAATCGTCTTCGCTAAACGGGATCTTCTTGTTGTTGCCGTATACCGAGGAGGAAGAGGCGAACACCAGCCGCTTGACTTGATGTTTTTGTAGGATGTCCAAAAGGACCAGGGTCCCGTTTAAGTTCACATCGGTATAAAGAAGCGGCTGCTGAATGGAGGGTCGAACCCCCGCATAAGCGGCCAGATGGATCACGCCGTCCACCGGTGCGCTTGCAAAAACTTGTTCCATTTCCCCGGCGTCCCGGATGTCGCTTCGGAACAGACGAAGCCTGCCGCCGGCTCCGAGACGTTTTGCCGTCGTTTCCACCGCTTCCCAGTTTCGCTCCTTGACGGCAGGAGAGTAAAAGTCGTTAAAATGATCGATTCCGATGACCCCGTATCCCTCTGCAAGGAGCGCCTCGCAGACATGCGAGCCGATAAAGCCCGCCGCTCCCGTGACAACAATGGTTTCCATTCTCCAGACCTTCTTCCTATCGGCCTACGCCAAAGTAGGCAAAGCCCTTTTCTTCCACATCCCGGCGCTCGTAAATGTTGCGGAAATCAAAAAAGTAGGGAGCCGCCATGGTGCTTTTCATCTGTTCGAGATCCAGGCTGCGGAACTGGTTCCATTCCGTGACCAGCACCACCGCATGGGCGCCTGCCACGCAGTCGTACTCGTCCTGAGCGTAAGCGATGGGAAGGTCGGAAAAGGCGAACCGGGCGGCATTCTCCATAGCCGCCGGGTCATAGGCGCGGATGTGAGCTCCCCGCCGGTGCAGCTCGTGCACAATGGTGGAAGAGGGCGCTTCCCGCACGTCGTCGGTTTCCGGCTTAAAGGAGAGGCCCAGCACGGCGATGGTTTTTCCTTCCACATCCCCTAAGGCGGCGGTAATCTTGTCCACCATCTTGAGCTTGTGCAGGTCGTTTGCATTGATCACCGAGTCGATCAGCGACATTTCCACCCCGAATTCCTTGCCGGTGTTCACAAGGGCCTTGGTATCCTTTGGAAAGCAGCTTCCCCCGTAACCCGGTCCCGCATGCAGAAAATACTTGCCGATGCGCTTGTCCAGCCCAATGGCGTTTGACACCTGCTGCACATTTGCCCCCACCGCCTCGCACAGGTTGGCGATTTCGTTGATAAAGGTGATCTTGGTGGCTAAGAATGCGTTGGAAGCGTACTTGATGACCTCCGCCGTCTCCACATTGGTAAAGACGAAGGGGTGGTTGTTGATGTACAAAACCCGGTAAACGCTGCGCATGGTTTTGCGAGCCTTGTTGCTCTGGGTGCCGATGACGATGCGGTCGGGGTGCATAAAGTCGTTGACCGCCGAGCCCTCCCGCAGGAACTCCGGGTTGGACACCACGTCAAAATCGTAGTCCACACCCCGCTCCCGCAGCACCTCCCGGATGACCGCCTTGACCTTGCGCCCGGTGCCTACCGGCACGGTGGATTTGTCCACGATGATCTTATACCCGTTCATACATTTGGCAATGGACCGGGCGGCCTCGAGCACATACTTCAAATCCGCCGAGCCGTCCTCCTGAGGCGGGGTGCCCACCGCGATGAAAACCACCGTGGCGTGCTCCACCGCCTCGCCGATATCGGTGGTAAAGGAAAGACGGCCTGATTTCTCATTTCGTACTACGATTTCTTCCAGCCCCGGCTCGTAAATGGGGATGATCCCCCGCTTGAGACAGTTGATCTTGGATTCGTCCACATCCATGCATACGACTTTTAAGCCGAATTCCGATAAGCACGCGCCGGAGACAAGCCCTACGTATCCGGTGCCGATAACCGCAATCTGGTTCACATCAAACATCCGTTCTTTTCTGAATTGACCCATTCTTATCCATAAAACGGGAAAATCACCCATTTTTATGCCGAATGCACCTAAATTTTACCCTTTCCATTCTATTATTATATCAGCCGTAAGAATTATTGCAAGTCAAATTGTCCGCTCAGTCGTTTCCCATCAGACCTTTGAAGGCATTGCGGAAAACCCCCTTGCGTTTTTTCTTTCGGCAGGGCCGTTCGTTGAAATTAACCAGGACGGTGTCCCGGCCGATGATGTTGATGTCGCACCAGGGGATGACGATGTCGTCCTCCCGCCCCAGCAGGCCGAAGAACTTGCACCGGCCGTAGACAATGATGGACAGGACCGTGGCGTTGCAGGTGTCCACCGCCACATCGCACACCATCCCGATTTTGGTACCGGTCTTGACGTTGACCACTTCCTTGCAGCGCAGGTCGGAGATTCTACAATGCATATCCCATCGCCTCCTTTTTCAGTATATGCGGGAAAAAGGAAGGATAGGAGTCCTCTTGTCAGAAATCAGGATTGACGTGCACCATGCAGTGCTTAACTCCGTCGAAGGCGTGTTCGATGCGCTGATGGACCTCTTCGGCGATGGCATGGGCTTCCTTCAGAGAAAGACGTCCGTCAGCCGCGATTTCCACGTCTACATACATGCCGTTTGCATAGAGGCGGGTTTTCAAATCGTCGATGCGCAAAACCCCGTCGCACCGGCATACCTCCCGGGCGATGCGGGCCACGGTTTCCTCGTCGGCGGCCTTGTCGATGAGCTGGCCGGCCGCCTCCCTTGCGATGGAGAAAGCGGTCTTGGCCAAGAGCAGGCAGATGAGCAGGGAAGCGATGGGGTCGAAGATGGGGAATCCCAGCATGGCCCCGCCTACCCCGATGAGGCTGCCGATGGAGGACAACGCGTCGCTGCGGTGGTGCCAGGCGTCGGCCATCAGCGCGCCCGACCTCACTTTACGCGCCGCCGCCCGGGTGTACCAGAACATCCATTCCTTGACCACAATGGAGACGACGGCTGCCAGAAGCGCTATCCCGCCCGGAACAGGGATGGCGCCGCCTTGGGCCAAAAGCGCGATATGTTCCACCGCCTTTGCGCCGATGCCGAAGGTGGTGACGAAAAGCATTCCCGCCAGCACGAAGGAGGCAATGCATTCGATGCGTTCGTGGCCGTAGGGATGGCCTTTGTCCGCCTTTTTGTGGGAAAGGTTTACCCCGATTAAGACCACAAAGGTGCTCAGCACATCGGAAGCGGAATGCACCGCGTCGGAAAGCATGGCCGACGACTGGCCCAGAATGCCGGCTAAGAATTTGAAGGCGGAAAGCAGGAAATTGACGGCTATGGTCACGGCAGAGGTGACGTTGGCAATGCGGGTGCAGGAGGGATTGGATTTCATGGAGCAGCCACTCCTTTTTCTGTTACTGGGAAGGGCCCCGCATGGAAAAGCCCATTTCTATGGTATGCGCAGTGTCTGAGGGGGTGCGGGATGCGGGAAAAGAAAAGGGACGGCACTTGTGTTTTTTATGGATTTTGTGTATAATAAAAAACAATATTGTCCCACCTTCCAAGGAGCCCGCAGGGAGTGGCAGCGGGCTAAGGAAACGCCAAACGCAAGAAGCGGAAAGGAAGTCACGACTATGTTTGATAACATGATGGACACCATTGGGTTTGTAACGAACACGGACCCGCAGGTAGGCGAGGCGATGAACCTGGAGCTAAAGCGCCAGCGCCGCAACATTGAGCTGATCGCATCGGAGAACATTGTTTCCCCGGCGGTGATGGCGGCTATGGGTAGCGTGCTGACCAACAAGTACGCCGAGGGCTATCCCGGCAAGCGGTACTACGGCGGCTGCGAGGACGTGGACATCGTTGAGAACATCGCCATCGAGCGGGCCAAGGAGCTCTTCGGCGCCGAGCACGCCAACGTCCAGCCTCATTCCGGCGCCCAGGCGAACCTGGCGGTCTATTTCGCCATGTTAAAACCCGGCGACACGGTGCTGGGCATGAGTCTGGCGGAGGGCGGCCATTTGACCCACGGCTCCCCGGTCAACATGTCCGGCAGCTACTATAACTTTGTTTCCTATGGGGTGGACGAGGTTACTCACACCATTGATTACGACAAGCTTTATGCCCAGGCCAAGGAAGTAAAACCCAAGATGATTGTGGCGGGTGCCAGCGCCTATCCCCGCATCATCGACTTTGAGCGCATCGGCGACATCGCCAAGAAGGTGGGCGCCCTGTTCATGGTGGACATGGCCCACATCGCGGGCCTGGTGGCCGGCGGCCAGCATCCCAGCCCCGTACCTTATGCGGACATTGTCACCACCACCACCCATAAGACCCTGCGCGGTCCCCGCGGCGGCATGATCCTGTGCAAGGAGGAGTATGCCAAGGCGGTTAACAAGGCCGTGTTCCCGGGTACCCAGGGCGGCCCGCTGATGCACATCATCGCCGCCAAGGCCGTCTGCTTCGGCGAGGCGTTAAAGCCCGAATTCAAGCAGTACGCCAAAAACGTGGTGGACAACGCCGCGGCGCTGGCCAAGGGCCTTTTGAACCGGGGCGTCAAGCTGGTTTCCGGCGGCACCGACAATCACCTGATGCTTGTAGACCTGCGGGATCTGGACGTGACCGGCAAGGAGCTCGAGCACCGGCTCGACGAGGTGTACATCACCGTCAATAAGAACACCATCCCCAACGAACCCCGCAGCCCCTTCATCACCAGCGGCATCCGTATCGGCACCCCCGCCGCCACCAGCCGCGGCCTGGGCGTGGAGGATATGGACAAGATTGCGGAATATATCGCTCTTGCCATAAACGACTTTGAGAACTCCGCCGATTCCATTCGCAAAGGCGTTACCGAGCTGTGTGCCAAATACCCGCTTTATTAATCCGAAACAGGAAAGGCCCCCCGAACCGGCGGCCGCCGTCTTTT